>DATFMC010000015.1:0-7971 GCA_035267105.1 Geopsychrobacteraceae bacterium | reverse complement strand
AGATAGAAAAACCGGCAGATCTTATTCTGGAAATCGGCGCTGCCAGCCGCGAGCAGGAAAGCGGTTCAGAGCAGATTGCAGGGTCGATTGTGCAACTCGACAAGGTTATTCAGCAGAACGCATCGAGCGCCGAACACCTGTCGGCAGTGGCTGAAAAAGTATCCGGTCAGGTCGATCAATTGCAGAAGATGGTTGCGGTATTCAAAATTTCAGAGCAGGTGATCAAGGCCAAAGAGACGGCTAAACCGCTTCAACAGATTGTGGAACGGAAGGTTCCTGAAAAAAAGGCTGTAAATCAGGAACCTGTTGCTCCTTCTGAAGAGAAAGGCGTTAACCTTTCACTGGAGCAGAACGACAAGCTGGATGAGATGTTTGAAGAGTTTTAGCTGGGGCGGTAGCGATTTCCGAGATTGATACCGATTCCTGTTTTATCATTAAAAGCCCTGAAGGCCGAGACGTCTTCAGGGCTTTTTCTTTTGAGATATCATACTATTTGACCATAGTCAGAAGTGGGCGCCGCGAGGTGCCAAAGGCACCGGGAAAAATCGTTCATTACCAAATTATGACCATCTGGCCATGCCTCAGTGGTGAAAATATGAGTTTGGTTGTCGTTCCCTTTTCTGGGAGGGTTAGACTCAAATCCCGTGTCAGAACTCAAACTCATAAAATATATCGAGCGCTGATTGCAAGCCATTGACCGCCACAAGAACCAGGTTCGGCAGGATTTCATAGCGGAGGGTCACCTCGGTCACGGGTGAAAAAACACCTACTCCGTAGCCGACCTGAACCCCCGGCATGACGTACCCACTGACGTTAACCTTGGTGTCTTCTCCTTCTCCACGCGTATCAACCGCCATGTCCCTGACACCGAAAACATTGCCGAGTTCATCGATGGTTCCTTCGCTGCGGCCTATCCCTGCCCCGATCAGCATGGTGGCGACCATGGTATCCTGTGAGGTCTCGGAGCTGGTATCCAGCGAGCGACCGCGCAGCAGGTAGGAGATCGCTTGCTGCTGAGGCAGAGGGGGTTCCGAGTAGATCGTGACCTTCGGTTTTTGTGCCTCGCCCTGCAAGCGGATTCCGGCGATAACGTCATCGCTGGTTATTTCCGGGTTGCGAATCGCATTGACATCGATGTAGGGCTTGGACAGCGTCCCGGCAAAGAGCAGAACTCCTTTATTGATCTGCAGGTTTTGCCCAAAGGCGCGGTAGGTCCCTTCCTCCAGATCGATACTTCCATTGCCGATCAGCGGTTGATTGGCCGATTTTTTCAATGCCAGTGAGCCTTGCAGGTCGGCTTTTAAACCAAAGGCTTCAATCTTGACATCGTCCTGCAAGGTCACCTCAATATCCATAATGAAAGGAAGGGGTTCTTTAACCTTTTGCGCATCAGGGTTATCAAGGATGGTCACATCTTCAGAGAGGCGAACTGTACCCTGAGGCAGGGATTTGATCTTGGCTCGCCCATAGGGTATCAGTAGCTTCCCGGTCAGAGACAGGTGTTCCGGGTGGAGTTCCAGACGCAGGTCAGGTGTGACCAGAAGGTCAAGCTCAGGCTCTATCCGGTATCTATTTCGTTGACCTTTCAGGGTTACCCAGCCGGTGATCGGGGTTTTCGCCCAACTTACAAGCCCGGTCAGGTCAGCAGGTCCTTTGCCGAGGAGCAGTTTGCCATCAAGTTGACCCTGGTTATTGTCCAGTTTGAGCTGGAGGTTGACCTGCTCAATATCGGTCGGGAGGTTTGGACTGTCAATACGCCCATCGCGTAATGAAACAGACCCATCGACCTGCGGGTGTTTCAGGGTGCCGGAGACCTTACCCTCGGCGTCAACAGTGCCGGAAATATCTTCCAGAGGTGCAATCAGCGGTCGCAGAATACTGAGCTGGAAACCCGTCAGGTGGAACTCGCTCTGCAGGGGCCGTTCCTCCTGATAGGGGGAGAGTTGCAGACTGATATCGCCCTGGCCAAGCAGGTCTGAGCGCAGCGCCAGGTGGGCGCGAGCAGTCGCTTCATCGAGAGATAATTTCAATTCCAGTTTCTGGTATGTTCCGTTCAGCCTTTGCTCTCCCTGGTCGATTCCGAACTGTCCGCTACCTGCCGAGATGTCAGCCTTGATCTGAGGTTTCTGCTGCGGTGACCAACCTGCAGTCGCGGTCGCTGAGAGGGTGCCTTGCCAGATGAACCCATCGGGCATAATCCCTGAGAGCTGGTCGCTGGAATAATCTCGCAGGCTGATATCCAGTTGACCGGATGTGCCAAGCCGGGAATCCTCGTTCAGGCAGAGGCTGGCAGACTCTGATCGCCAGCAATGTTTAGTAATAAACGCCTGTTTTTGGTTCAGGTCGTAGCGCAGTTCAAGAGGGTTGCCCAGAAACCAGCTGCCAATGGGGGTTTTCAGGGTCGTCTTTTCCATTGTCCCGGACCAGAGCTGGTCTACCAGCTGTCCGTCGAGTCGGCTTTGTACGGAAATTTTTTCTCCCGTTAGATCGACAGACAGCTTGTGAGCTTGGCTATCTCCGGAAAAGTCAGCTTTCAGATGTTCAAAGATAAAATCCTGGTAGTTTATCTCTCCAGTTTGAATGTGGATCGATCCTTGTGGCATCTGCGCAAAGACCAGTTGTCCGTCTGCATCGAGGGTCTCAATACTTTCGTCCATGTAGGCCAGACCTGCTGCAGTCAGCGAAAATTCAAGCTCCAGGGCATCGCGTTTGCCAGAGACGCTGAACTTGCCGGATGCACTCCCCTCCGCTTGGGGGATTGAGTTCTGCAGGTCGACAATCTCCAGTTCTCCTTGAAGGTTGCTTACTTCGCCGATCTCGCCATCGACCAGCAGCTGGTTGGTACCGCTGACAAGCTGCAGTTGCGAAAGCTGCCATTTGCCGGAACTGCTTCCTTGCACAGAGCCTTTCAGTTTCAGTGCTTGCTCCGAAAGTTCGCCATCAATAATGATGTTACGTAAGCCAAGATCCCAATTCCCATTGCTTAGAGTGAATTCGCTCTCCAGTTGTCCGGATAGTTGTCCTGAAAGCTCAGCCAGCAACTCTTCCGGGTTGATGTTCTGAAGCTCCAGATGGCCTTGCCAGGCAATCTGTTCTTGCCAGCCCAGGGACCCTCTGAGCTGCGCTTTGCCTTCAAGGGTCTCCAGGGTTAGGGAGTCGAGCTTGAGTTGCTGTAAATCACCTTGTCCCTGCGCTGACAAAAGCATATCCGGGAACTGTTCGCCGCTGGCATCCCCATGCAGATGAAAGGAGTAGTTCTCCAATGAGCCGTTTATTTCTAGCTGCCCTGAGTCGGAACTCATGGTTGGTTTTTTAATCGGCCAGCTGAAGTTCTGCCAGGAAAGATCGGCTGCAAACGGCAAGGTTGGTTCAAGCAGCTTGACGTTGGACGTCAGGTGGGCGGTGACCGGCCCGCTGGCAGCCAGGTCAAAGGAGAGGTTGGCAATGCTACCGGTCGCATTAAGTCGGGCCTCCAACCCGCTTAAGGGGGGCAGGTCCAGCAGTTTGCCCTGCGCGTTCAAGGACAGGGGATAATCGTCAGTCAGACTGATTTCCGTTTGTAGTTTCAGTGCTGCTTGCGGGGTGGAAATCTCCACGTCTGACAGCTCAATTTCAGAGTTTTCTGCACGGGCCGCCAGCTGCAGCCGGTCAATCAGGTATTCTGCCTCCCCCTGGCGAATGCGGGCCGAATTCAGTTCAAACCCTTCCAGCTGAATGGGCAGAGGCAGATGAATTTCAGGTAGCACCAGCGACTCATCTCGTGGCGATTCCTCTGTTGCTGCTGATCTTGCTTCAGGAGAAGGGCTCGCGATGTCGACCTGTAGTCCCTGCAGTTGCAGTGGAGAGACCTGCAACTCGGAATCGACAAATCGGGCCGCCAGTTGCAGATCATCCAAAGCAACGACATGTCCGTCAACCTCGACCCTGCTCTGCTGCAGTTGCAGGTCACTGATTTCAATTTCAGAGTTTTCTGCACGGGCCGCCAGCTGCATTCGGCCAAACAGATATTCTGACCCTCCATGGCGAATGCGGGCCGTATCCAGTTCAAACCCTTCCACCTGAAGAGCCAGCGGCAGATGAATTTCAGGCAGCTTCAGGGGCTCACCTTTATCTGGCTTCGCAGTTGCAGTGGGTGTTTCTTCAGAAGAAGGGCTCGCGACATCGACCTGTAATCCCTGCAGTTGCAGAGGAGAGACCCGCAGTTCCGCCTCGGCATATCGGCCCGCCAGTTGCAGCTTATCCAAAGCGATGACATGTCCGCCAATCTCGATCCGATTCTGCTGCAGTTGCAGGTTACGGATCTCGATAGCAACGGGAAGCTCCAGATTAAGTTCCCCGCTCTTACGCGTCGTTGGTGCCTCCTCAACTGTTTTTATCAGGGTGACTTGGCTTCCTTCCGCCTGAAGTAGATCGAGACAGATGGTCCGATCCGCCAGGCATCGCAAGTCCCAACTCCACATGAGTCGCGGAATCATGATTTCGATACCAGGGCTGGACCAGCTGAGATCGCTCAGGGTTGCGTTTCCGAGCAGAACCCCACTCTCCAGGGTCGCGGAAAAGCGTGGTTCCAGTCGATGAACGGTCGCCAGCATCCACCTGTTTCCTTGAGTCGTCCCAAGCAGAGCCCATACGACGAGCGCCAGCAATAGCAACAGCCCAACCGCTGTAAGAAAAAGACGCAGCCCCCATCGCCTGAGGAATGTGAAATCTATTTTCATATGTCAGGCCCCATGGAGAAGTGAATCATCCAGGGTTTCCCCGGTTCAGATAGTGCAAAGGCCAGATCCAGGCGCAGGGGGCCGACAGGGGTAATCCAGCGGAGCCCGACACCGCTGCCGACCGACAAGGGTTCTTTGAAATTATTCGTGGCGGTGCCGATATCGACAAAGGTCGCCGCTCGCCAGTTTTCAAACAGCAGGTAGCCATACTCAAGGCTTCCGGCAGCCAGATATTTGCCACCGATCAGCAGCCCCTGATCGTCGCGCGGGGCGATAGTTTCATACTTGAAACCGCGAATACTTTGGTCCCCGCCGGTAAAGAATCGCATACTGGCAGGAACGTCAAAGATTGATCTGACAGAGATGGCGCCAATATCTGCCCGACCGATAAATTTATGTTGGTTTCGCTCACCTGAGGTCCTGACCAGCTTACTTCGACTGCGAGCTTTCAGCAGCTGAACATCTGATCTCCAGATTGGATCGGAAACCTCCAGAATAATCTGAAAAGAGTCACCCCAAAAAACATTCAAACCGCCCCGGCTGCGGTCTCTGGTAAAGCTGATTCCTGGCAGAATCATTCTGGAGATGTCTTTTTGTCGTCCCTGGATGAAATCTTCCCGCTCATAGCGGAGCAGATAAGCTCTCTCCCACTTGCTGCTGAGTTGTGTCTGCCGCTTGGCCTGTAGTGTGTATTTCTGAATTTTGGTATCGTCCCGATTTTTGTTTTGAAATCCCGTTTGCAGAAGACCATAGTTCTGATGCGCATCTTCAATGGGGATTTTATAGGAAACGATATAGTTCTGCTCTGGCTCGGAAACTTCAATATTGGAAATAACCGAATGACCGGCACTGTTCAGACGCGGCATCGTCCACTTCAATGTCCCGCGCGGGCCAATGTCTGTCGACAGACCGGCACCAACACTGATTATATTTCGGGAGTGCGGGACAGCTTGAACGATAATCGGCACCGAGCCATCGGCCAGATTGTCCAGATCAGGCTGAACCACAACGCTACGAAAGAAATTCGTGTCGTTCAAGTTGGCGTTATAGAGAGCCATCTCTGCGGCTGAATAGGGGTCTCCGCGATTGAAGTTTTGTGTCGCACGAATAATCTCTTCCAGTTTTGAAGCGCCCGAGATCGTGACCTCACCAAAACGGTAGCGTTGTTTGGAATCAAAGTTCAAGTGAATCCGCGCGCTCTTCTTCTGTATGCTGATTTCAACTTTGGCGGTTTTCCACAACGCGTCAAAGTACCCTTTTGAGATAGCGAGCTCCGTGAAGCGGGACTTGAGCTCTTCATAGGTCCCGTGATGGAAAATATCTCCTCTTTTCAGCAAGGGGTCGTTCATTATCTTCTGGAAATCGGGGTCTTTTTTCGCATCCCCCTGAAGCTGTATGTCGAGCTGAGTGACACGAACCGGGTTTCCGGTAATAACCCGGATGGTTGCCGAATATTCGTTTTTGACCTTTTCAACAGTCAGGTTAATTTTCGGCTCGTAATAGCCCAGTGCCTGAAGAGCCTCCGCGCTGGTTTTCTTCAGCAGATCACGGTAGTTTTCAAGTTCATCGCTCCTTGGCTCAGGGATTGAGGAGAGAAAAGAGAGCACGTTGTCTTGCAGTTCTCCCGATACCCCCTCAACCTGAAATCTTGCGCCCAAGGCTGAGGTTGAAAGCGTGAGCAAAAAAACAACAGACAGAATCAGCAACAATGAAAAGTGCCCTACAGAATTCAGGAGCGAGGTGTGACGTCTCAGTGAAGATTGGGCAG
Source organism: Geopsychrobacteraceae bacterium (assembly GCA_035267105.1). Classification (GTDB taxonomy): domain Bacteria; phylum Desulfobacterota; class Desulfuromonadia; order Desulfuromonadales; family Geopsychrobacteraceae; genus BM509. The sequence continues at coordinate 1,485 of DATFMC010000015.1, read as the reverse complement.
ATTGGCTCAAAGCGGACATTCATACTCCAGATCATGATTACTCGCCAATTATATCATTATTCATCATACCTCTGGTGAGGTGTCTGTCGTTTTTGGAGGTGGAGAATTGACAGCACCCGCTGTTCTGACGTATACAAAGCCCCGACTCTCAATACCTCAGACCGGGGAAGTGGCTGGAAAAAGTCCAAACCGGCCCGTGTTATTGTTGAGGGAAAGAGATCAATCCTGTTTGCTGGATTATATTAAAAGAGAGTTTATTCATGATGAATTTAAAGCCTGAAGTTGTTGCCCAGATTGAGCGAGTGCTGAGTTCTGTTGAAATGCTGTTGCCGAAAGCAACCAAACCGGTTGATTGGTCGACATGTCATGCTGCGAACTGGCGGCGTCATTCCTTTTCGGGTTACCTGGAGCCGGTCAAGGTCACCGATACCACCCGGCTGGATGAACTGCTCGGAGTCGAAGATCAGAAACAGGTCATGATCAATAACACCCGACAGTTTCTACAGGGGCTTCCCGCCAACAATGCACTGCTCTGGGGGTCACGCGGCACCGGAAAGTCCTCCATCGTCAAGGCGCTGCTCAACGAATATGGCGAACAGGGGTTGCGGATTATCCAGGTAGAAAAGGAAGATTTAATCTATATTTCAGAGATCTTCGCGGCGATTGAAGATCAACCATACCGCTTTATCATGCTGTGTGATGACCTGACCTTTGAAATGGGTGAGCTCTCCTACAAGATGCTCAAAAGCGCCTTGGATGGCTCGGTCTACTCGGCACCGGAAAATGTGCTGATCTACGTGACCTCCAACCGCCGCTTCCTGCTTCCCGAGTATGAGGGTGACCACCTTGGAGGAAAATATGTGAAAGGTGAGCTGCAGCAGAGCGAAATTCAAGAGGAGAAAAGCTCACTCTCTGATCGTTTCGGTCTCTGGATTCCTTTCCACGTCTTTTCTCAGGATCGGTACCTTGAAGCGGTCAAGCTCTGTCTTGATCGGTGGAGCAAGCAGTTTGATCGTGAGATTCCCTGGAGTAAGGATCTTGAGCAGGCAGCGATCAAGTGGAGCCATGAAAAGACCAAACGCTGTGGTCGGACTGCGTACCAGTTTTCGAAGAACTGGGTCGGCAAATATCTGCTGAAATAAAGCGAACCTGGAACAATGGAACAGACAAACGGCCAGCTCGGAAAACCGGGCTGGCCGTTTATCGAAGTGATTCGTAGAAAATGATCATTTCTCCTTTTTTTTACACAACCGGCACGCGATGTTCTGCCCCGATGTACTGAAAACTTACCGCTCTCTTCACTCCATGCCGACCAGGGCTTTAATATACTGTAACCTCTCATAATCTCCCGGGTGTTCACTTCGGACCTGACTCAACTGTCCACGAAAATCACTCAACAGCGCAAAATCATGCTCCTGCATCCACTCTCGCAACTGCTCGAGTATCAGTCCCATCTGGCCGAGCCCATTCCGGTAGAGGGTGGAA
>DATFMC010000014.1:0-12414 GCA_035267105.1 Geopsychrobacteraceae bacterium | reverse complement strand
AAGCGGCTTTTGATGCTACCGTCACTCCCGGAAACCTGCAGCAGCTTATCGATGACTTCCATCTCTGTCATTCTCAGGGCGCGAACTTTTTCAGCAAAGGCAGTAAAATCAGCAGGAGTTTCACACAGGGTGCGGGCAAGCAGGGTGATTTCTTCCAGGCTGAGTCCTTCCTGGAGGGGCAGGTTGGCCATGTTTTTGGCGACAATCTGCAGGCTGTCCTCATCGCGCAAGTGACCGGTCACACTGAGAACCTTGAGCCGCTTGGAGCGAATCAGGGCGGGATCCAGAATATCGAGCCGGTTAGTGGTCAGTACGGTAAAGACCCGGTTGAGTGGCGACTCTCCATCGATGATCGAGAGAAATTTGTTGGTCACCTTGTCGTAAGGGCTGCCACCCTGCGGTGAGCGTCGCGGTGCGACGGCATCACCTTCGTCGAAAAAAACCATCGATGGCGAGATCATTTTAGCGATATCATAAACCCGCTCCAGATTGGCGACCATCCCTTCCAGAGGACTGTTTGGTTCACTCAGGTCGGAGAGGTTGACCGAAAGATCCTGCACATCGTTGTTGTCCCCCAGCCAGGCACGGACCATGAAAGTCTTTCCTGATCCGGGAGGACCGGTCAGGACGACGCCTTTCTCTTCATTGATATTGTAGAAGAGAGCATTGTTGGCCATCTCGGAGAATTCATTTTTTATGCTGCCGATATATTCCTGCCAGTCAACCCCACGGTCTATTTCACCGACCACCTTGTTATAGAGCGATCCGTGGACGTTGCGGGCAACCGCTTTGAACGCGTCACGAACCAGCAGTTGATCGTCCAGGAACCTGGCACTGAAATGGCCTTTGATAGAGATAATCGACGCGACCAGACGTCTGACATAGGCCGGGGTGATCTTCAGGCTGCGTTGACGAAAGATCGGGTAGAGTTTCTCCACGGCCTGATCCAGTTCTTCTTCAGATAAATGTGGATGGCGTGGTGCATCAGGCGGGTCCGGCTGGTTTTTGCGGCGCAGTTCCAGACAGACCACCTCGCGCAGGTTCTTCGGATCTTCCCATATATCATTAATATCAATGACCATTCCCCGTTCGACAAAACGGCGGTAGATGGCCGGGTCAAATTGTTCCGGTTGATCGGTGGTGGCGATTAGCAGACAATCACGTCGGCCATGGGTAATTTCGTCGAGAATGATATTGGCAGCGTCAACCAGGGTGGTTTGTTGTCCCTGGACCGTGCTCGTCGAATCGGGACGACCGAAGGCAGAATGAGCCTCTTCCAGATGACGTATCGTCAGTCGGTTGGGGTTGCCCATCGCTTTACGTAAGTAGTTGCCCGGTTCACCGGCCCAGGCGGTCTGATAATCATTGGGGGTGATCATCGCACTGTCGACCGGAATTCCTGCTTCGTCCATGCTGGAAAGGGCCTGGCTGATCAGGTTGCGGAACAGGTAACGGATGATCGGTATCCGCGAGACAAAGCGAATGTTCGCCCGTTTGCGCCGCCGTTCGATACGAACGGCGAGGGCCGGATCAACTTCAACCAGACTGCGCCAGAATGGTTGATTGGCCATCACCTCGCCTTTCTTTGCATTCAAATCGACGACAGGTTTGACTTCCGAGTCGAAAAAAACCTGATCTATGGCCTGTTTAACGGTCGCGCTCTTGCCGCTGCCGGAAGTACCGATGACCAATACCAGCGGAGCACGCGGGGTCTGGGGGTCGTCGATATACTCCTTGAGGATGTAGGCGTGATAAAGTTGCTCAAAGATATGCAGAAGATCAGGCGGAACATGAGTGTCAATGGTTTCACGCTCCAGAAGATAGGTCAGGTACTGGTGGTCATAGCCGTCAAGTTCTCGGGACAGTATTCGGTTCCAGGCGGCTTTGGCATCCTGTGATCCTGAAGCTTTGAAGCGTTGTTGCCAGTCATTGAGCCTGCTCGGATCCCTCAACAGCTTGAAATCGAGCTCACGCGGTTTGAACAGCCGCCGCAGGCGGGTCCCTATCCGCTCCAGAAAAGAACGATCCGGGTTGTACTGATGCAACTGTCGAAGCACGAAGCGCCGTGTTTCATTGCTCCAACTGGCGATCAGTTGTTCAATTTGCTCGATCCTCTGCTCTGACAGGCTGACGTAGATCGGGCTTCTGGTCTTGCGGATTTGTGACATCAGGGTTCCTGTGTTCAGAGTTAACCAGGGCAGGAAGAGTGATCGGCACAGACGCCGAAGTATTATTCAATACAAAGGTGTTCTGCCCCTGTTGGTTCTTCTGATAAGCCGCAGCCCATTTCTGCTGGTTGAGAAAGTCAAACAGGGCCGGAGTGTCCCTGTTGTTCAGTCCGAGGGTATTGCGCAAATTGTTGATAGATTCACTATAGGCAGCGTAGAGCTTGAGAGTCCGGCTGGCCTCCAGGTCAGCAGCGTAGTTTTCTGCTTCTGCGATCAGTTCACGCCGTTTTTTCTCTTCGCTGGCCTCGGCTAGTTTCTCGCCATAACGGGTATCCCGCAGGATAAACGAGACAACTTTTATCCCGTACTTTTCTTCCAGAGTCGGGCCGTTTTTATTCAGTGGGTTCTCTTTCAGGGTGCGGTAGATGTCTTCCTTGATCCGGACCCGGTCTGAAACCAGCATATTGATGGTCTCACTCTGCATGACATCCTTGACGATGCCGTCGAAATCATTTTGCAGCAGGGTCTGAGGCGAGCGGTTCTCAATCCCCCATCGTTCCAGATCATCAATTCTGAAAGTCAGCATGGCGCTGGTCCAGAGGGCCACATTGCCGCGTGACATAATTCTCTGAGGCTGATCAGAAGAGCCAAGGTGAAGCTCTTGATTCATCAGCGGAACTTCCAGTTCCAGTTTGGTGAAGAGCGGAGGACGCACGTGCCAGCCCACTTCAGTGACGGCGACCCGCTCACCAGAGAGGGTTTCCACAATCACAGCATAATTACGACGGACTTTGTAGATAGTTTTGCTGGCGTAAAGGAGTGCAATCGCGCTGTAGACCACCATGATAATCATGATGGTCACAACCCCTCTTTTAAAGAGTGATTTCAGACGTGCTCGATGAAGCAGACTGGAGTGAAGTTCATCGTTCACCGGCAGACCTCCAGAGACTGTACAGCAATGAAACGACATGATATTCGGCAGGTGCCGCCATTTAACGATAGCAGGTTTTCAGTCGTATGCAGGGCTTTATCGGGGATTTGATGTAATTTTAGTGTCTTGAATTCCTGGGCCTGCCCGATAGACTTTAGACTGTGTTTAATGTCATCGGGAGAATAAAAGAGTGCCTGATCAAAAGGATGTCACTATACAGCGTTTGGAAGAACTGGGCCGCACGATTGCCAGACTGGCGGCTGAAACAGCGTCGAACAAATTGCCTGAGTCGATTCTTTCCGCAGCACTGAAGTTGACTGGAGCGGATGCCGGGACGCTCTATCTGCAACTGGCTGAGGGGACTCTGTGCTGCGAAGCGGTGCAGATTGTTTCTCAAAGTCTGTCGATGTCTGCAGATCAGATCGTTGAGTACCTGCCATTGGTGCCGATTCCTCAACAACGATTACATGCCGAGACGCTACTCCTTAAAACTTTTCTTGGTAACCGCACCTTTTTGGTTGATGACATCGAGCAATCTGCAGGGGCGTTTGTCGGTCAGCATTCGTTTGACCGCGCCTTCAATTACAAGACCAGATCGTTGTTATCTGTGCCATTGAACGGTCTGCCAGGTGAAGTGTATGGGGTCATCAAATTGATGAGTCCCTTGGTTGCATCATTTACTGATCAGGATCGGGTTTTGGCCGCTCATCTGGCGGCTAACGCAGGCAGTATCCTGATTAAAAATCAACAGATCGAGGAGCAGAAAGCTCTCTTTGAATCGATGATCCAGATGATCGCCGGGGCTGTCGACGAAAAATTTTGCTTTGGCACAGATCACTGCCGCCGGGTCCCGGCCGTTACCATGATGTTGGCTCGCGCGGTCAACCGGACCGCCAACCCGCCCTTTGCCAGGGTGACTCTTGATCAACAGGATCTTTATGCTCTGGAGGTGGCCGCTTGGCTGCATGACTGCGGAAAACTTCTGACGCCGGTCTCACTGCTCAACAAATCACGCAAACTGGAGACGGTCTTTGACCGGATTGACCTGATTCAGACCAGGTTTGAAATTGTCCGGCGGGATGAGGAAATTGCCCGTTTGCGTGCAGGCCTGGCGGGAGAGGAACTCCCCGTCCTGGCCGAAGGTAAGAATCGTTCGCAACAGATGCTGGAAGACCTTCATTTCCTGACTGCCTGTAATCATGGTAAAAAAAATATGACACAGGATGATCTGGAACGGATTGAGAAGATCGAGGCACGATATCGCTGGATCGACCGACAGATGGAGGAGGTGTCGGTGCTGTCTGGTGATGAAAAGGCCAACCTGTCGATTGAGGGTGGAACGCTCAACGAGCGTGAGCGGGTCAAGGTCAATAATCATAAGATGGCGACAATCAGCATGCTCGACCTGCTGCCTTTTCCTCAAGAGCTACAGCTTGTGCCGGAAATTATCACCTGTTGTTACCAGGGACGTGATGAACAGAAGTTGCTCCAGGCACGGATTCTGGCGATTGCCGATATCTTTGTCTCGGTAACTGCCGAGAACTGCCCCTATCGCAAAACCAACAGCCTGGAGGGAGCGATCACGATTCTCTTCGAAATGGGAGCCTCCGGACAGCTTGATCTCGATCTGCTTGATCTTTTTGTCAGCGAACATCTTCATCAGCAATATGCCGCAGAATTTTTGACAGACGTTCCCAAAGAGTTTTCCCCGTCGAGATAACTCGCTTTCCCATGATGCACATTGTCTGGAATAGTTCGACATTCATAGGTATAGACTGTTTTTATCAGCTTAAAAACCTGTTAAGATGAGATTTAAAAGAGATGGATCGTATGGCAATGGTGCTTTACGGATTCATGAACGATGTCAATGAGATTGAGATTGAGAGGTACCGATGCAGGATTGGGGACAGGGCCCCTCCGGGGAAGACCTGGAAAAAAAGGTTATTGAGATAAAGAATCATCTGAAGAACAAGTTCGGTCCACAGAAGGGAATTCTACCTGTTGTGATCCTGCTACTGGTTCTTGCTGTGGGAGGTTTCAGCAGTTTTTACGAGGTGGATACCGAAGAGACTGGTGTTGTGTTGCGTTTCGGCAAGTTTTCTGGCTTTGCCGAACCGGGACTGCACTTCAAGATTCCCTTTGGCGTTGACCAGGTCTATCTGGTTCCGACCGGGCGAGTGTTGAAGGAGGAGTTCGGTTTTCGTACCGTGTCTCCCGGTGTGCGTACCACTTACAGCAAGCGGGGACTGGAGGAGGAATCACTGACCCTGACCGGAGACTTGAATGTCAGCGATGTCGAATGGATCGTTCAGTTTCAGGTTGCCGATCCCTACAAGTACATCTTCAATATCAAAGACCCGGTCGGCACCATCCGGGACATTGCAGAAGCGATGGTCCGTAAAGCGATCGGTAACGCCAATGTCACTGAAGTACTGACGACCGAGAGGGCTGCACTGGCTGGCGATATTGAGCAGAATCTGCAGAAAACCCTCAATGCTTATGATATCGGCGTACGGATTGTCACGGTTAAATTTCAGGACGTCAACCCTCCCGAACAGGTCAAGGCCGCCTTCAATGAGGTCAATGAAGCCGAGCAACAGAAAGAAAGCCTGATCTTCCAGGCTCGCGAGCAGTATAATCGAGAGGTCCCCAAGGCTCGCGGAGTCGCAAAAAGCGCTATTCAGGAAGCGGAGGGGTATGCCATTGAGCGGATCAACAAGGCCCGCGGTGAAACCAATCGTTTTCTGGCTCTGCTGACTGAATATAAAAAAGCTCCGGAGGTGACCCGACGCAGAATCCATCTCGAAACCCTTGAAGAGGTGCTGCCACGGTTGGAGGAAACCTATATCATGGACGACAAGACCGGAGGCCTTCTGCCGCTGCTCCCGTTACGTAAGGCGATGGAAGGAGGAGTGAAATGAAAAATGCGATACTGATTCTACTCATTGTTGCTGCGGTCATAGTTGCCCAGGGAGGTCTCTATGTGGTCAACGAGGCCGAGCAGGCGATTGTAACCCAGTTTGGTAAGCCGATCGGAGATGTAAAGGGTTCCGGTCTTCATTTCAAGCTTCCTTTTGTCCAGAAGGTGACCCGGTTTGAAAAAAGAATTCTGAAATGGGATGGTGACCCAAACCAGATTCCGACCAAAGACAAGCGATTCATCTGGGTTGATACCACTGCTCGCTGGCGGATTTCTGACCCGCTTCTCTTCTATAAGACGGTTGCGACAGAGCGGGGTGCCCAGAGTCGTCTCGATGATATCATCGATTCCGTGGTCCGCGATGCCGTATCCGGTCGACTATTGGTTGAACTGGTTCGAGGCAGCGACTATCGAGCTGAAGATGCCGAAGAGGAGCGTTTTGAGGTCGAGGGGGTCGAAATCGCCAAGGAAGATCTGGTTGGTCGTGAAGAAATTCTGGCCGGTCTGCTGGAAAAGGCCAGAGTCAGCACCCCGGAATACGGTATTGACCTGCTCGATGTTCAGATCAAGCGGATCAATTACGTGGAGCAGGTCAGGACCCGGGTTTATGAACGGATGGTCAATGAACGGAAAAAAGTTGCGGCACAATATCGTTCTGAGGGTGAAGGGGAGAAAGCCGAGATTCTTGGTGGAATGGGCCGTGAGCTGAAAGAGATCAGTTCGGACGCTTACCGGAAAACCTTGGAGATTCGTGGTGCGGCCGATGCCGAGGCTGCGGCGATCTACGCCAACGCCTATAATCAGGACAAGGAGTTTTACTCTTTTCTGAGAACCCTGGAATCCTACAAAAAATCGATCCAGAGCAATGGACGACTGGTGATTTCCACAGATTCTGATTATTATCGTTATTTGAAAAGGGCCAAATAGTCTGTAACAGCATACTGGGGGTATGAGAAAGCGGGATTTCCTTTTGGAAGTCCCGCTTTTTACTTATGGTGAGCCCGGCAGGGCAGGTGGAACCCAAGCACCATCCGTTTAGCACGAAGTAGGTGCCCCGCGCTCTGGGCCAAGGGTTCTCCTTATATGAGTCAGTTCCATCGTTTTCAACACACTTCGTCAACTGTCCTGTACTGAATCGTAAGGACAGTGGTGTGAGAGGACGACGAGGGTAACCCCGCCTCCTGCCCGATATCACTTCTCAGGAATAGTAATGCAAAGACATTCCGCTGATGCATAAATCGTCTCACCGGAACAGATGCGGCCGTGGACCATGACCTTGCGCCCTTCGGCAGAGACAATCTCACTCTCCACCGTCACCACTTGTTTCAGAGGCAGCAGGTTGCGGAAGCTGACGTTGAGGTTGCCGACCACGATCGGATAGCCCGCCGCCCAGGCCGCCAGACCGAGGACCTCATCGAGGACTGCGGCCATTGATCCCCCGTGAGCATGTCCGGGTGGGCCTTCGGTCTCCGGGCCGAACCAGATTCTGGCCCGTAACATTCCTTGCTGGTTGCGGTAATAGCGGACCCGATAACGGTCACCGCCCGGTTCGCCAGAGACGAAGCGTAGCGAGGTGCCGACCAGTGACGGCGCATCGAACGGAACCCAGCCTGGATCGCCGCTCAGATCGACTGGCGGGCAGGGTTTTAGGGCTGGGTTTTCCTTGTGCTCTTCTTTCACTGAACGTCTCCTCGGGTCATTCTCAGGTCATTGTTGTTGATCGCAATAGCATCGGACGACAGCATAACAGACCATGCCATGAAGGTAACTATCAGATTCTGCCCGGTGATGGCATTGACTTTCAGCTGCTGTGGTTTAGCTTTTCAGTATCCGCTGCTACCGGGGAGGGATTTTCCATATGCCGAACGATCTGTCTCTGGAGATTCTGTTTCTGCTGTTCCTCGGCCTGTTCGTGCTGCTAGGGTCTTCGCCTGTCTTGCATCGTTTGATCGCCCTGGTCGGCAAGTTCATGCGTGGTGCTCGGAGCTCCCAGGGTAAAGGCATTCAAGATGAACAGGATGAACTAAACCGGCGTAACTGGAAAGACTCTCCACTTAATGATCACGAAATCATGGTGCTCAGAAAGATTGCGCTGGCTGGTGGGAAGGGCATGTCTCGCTCTGCTCTGGTGGCGAGCCTCTACTTTCAGCCTGCGGTTGTCGACAAAATCCTGGGATCACTCTCCGGGAAAGGACTGATTCGATTGTTGCGACCTTATCTGTTTGGTGAACGTTTTTTGTTGTCGCCCACAGGGCAGGAATATGCGATTGAGCACGATCTGGTTCCCAGGGTTTCGCAGGCCTCGTTGCGGAAAGGTTGAGCTGGGATGCTGTCTAATACTTCTGCTTGGCGTAGGGTGATGTTGCCTGGGCATTAAACGCGTCTTCCAGCGTATGAATGCCGTGAGCTTCAAGAAGTGGAATCATTTTGACCAGAACCTCACCGGTGACGATGGCGTCTCCCAAAGCAGTGTGTCGACCGACGATGTGGACGTCGAGACGTTCAGCCAACCCTTCAAGGGCATGAGTGCTCTGGTTTGGATGGATAACCGATGATAGAAGCAGGGTGTCGAGCACCGGGTTGTCGAAATGGATGCCGCTCTCTTTCTCCTTTAGCTCCAGAAAGCGCATGTCGAAAGCGGCGTTGTGTGCCACTAAAACTGAATTTTCTACAAACTGATGGAAATGTGGCAGAACCTTGTCGATCGTCGGCTGGCCGACCAGCAACTGAGGGTCGATGCCATGAATCGCGACCGATTCGGAGGGGACGTGCCGTTGTGGATCGACAAGCTGGTCGATCGTTTCATCGTAGAGCAGTTGGCTGTTGACGATGCGGATCGCGCCGAGTTGGATTATCTCATCCCCGTGGGATGGGTTGAGGCCGGTGGTTTCGGTGTCGAAGACCACAAAGGTCAATTTGCTGAGCGGTTGTTTGCTGAGTTCCTCCCATCCCTGGCGGTTAAACAGGTCGAATTCGTAGGAGATCGGGCGATGTTCCAGGCTGGTTTGAATCGGAAGCGGAGCATCCTGATGGGTTGGCGGAATGGTGATCTGGATCGCGCTGGCAGTTTCACTTCCCTCTGGATAGGCCTTGATTTTACCCTGGCGTTTGCTGATGATGTTGTTCAGCGTCAGGACTGTAGCTTTGCTATCGGTGCTGATTGGCGAGTTTTTCCATTCTTCAAGCAATGATTGGCTGATCATCCTGTCCGGCCAGAGGATGGTCATAAAGGCGACTTTATCGTTGTCCTGCTCAAGAGTGATTTCAAACTCAGTGATCTCCGCTCTGGTGCTCAGTATGGCGGCCAAGTGTGAAATGGCCTGGACTATTGTATAGCTGTCGATCATCAGCCATTGACCATCATCGGCGACCGTTTTGACCTTCATCGCAAAGCGCTCCCTGATATTGTTGGCCAGAACTTCGAGCAGGTTGTCTGCCAGAACGTATTCCATTCTGCTGAGAGAGTGCAAATGTGTCGCGTAGTTGATCCGGGCCTGTTCCACGATCTCGGCGATGGAGCTTGACGCCTTGTCGATGGTAACCCGGTGGTCGTTCAGCTGGTCACGTGGGAGTTCAGGTTCCTTGAGGATGGTGGAGATCGAATTGCGAATGTCGCTCAGGTAATCCTGCAGGTCATCGGTCAGAGATTGGATCAGGATGTCACGGCGGGTGTCCGATTCTATCTGTCTGGTCATGTCTTCCAGGGTCAGGACAAAGCCGGAGATTTTTCGGGTATCTTTCCGTTCAATAAATACCGGTGCCATGTTGACGCGTAAGTATTGTCCATCGCGCAGGGTCATCATGAAGTTGGTGATCGGACTCGGTTGTCCTTTCTCCAGCGCGGTATTCAGCAACTCCAGTGCATGGACGATCGGATTACGGTCGAGGATACTGAAGATTGAGCGCCCTAATCCGATCAAGCCTTGTGGCTTTGCGGCCCCGTCCGCCTTACGCGTGAAAAGTCTTTGTGCCTGGATATTGTAGAGCAGGATCTGCCCGTCGATGTTGCAGACCAGGACACCGTTCGGTAATTCGGACATCAATGCCGCAAAGCGGGTTCGTTCTTCATTCAGTTCTGTCTGAGACGCATTGATCTGTGACTGAACATCGGCTTGCAGGGTGCTGAAAGCTTCAGCCGATTCATTGATGATGTTGGTCAGGTCGATGATCTCTTTTGCGCCGTTGGTGACAATCCGATAGTTGGGGTTGGCGATGGAGATCAGTTTGGTCTCTTCGCCCAGACGAAGGATAGGCGTGATGTAGTAGTGAAAGAGCAGGCTGACCAGACCACCGACGATAACACAAAGGATCAAGGCGCCGACCATCGGGTAGGGGAGCAGTTTTGGGATCATCTCATCGACGACTCCCTGCTCTGCAGGGGTGAGACCCATCCAGGAGGCAAAGAGGCTACCCATGACGACCATGAAAACAGCAAGGCTGATGGTGACGATAAAGAGCAGATATTTTGTGGAGGGCTTCATTGGTGGCCTTCTGTCTTCAAGATCAGGCAAGTACAGCCGTTGAACAATCTGGGCATAGTAAGGACTAACTCCTGAATTCTGCCATAAATTAGCAAAGATAAAAAGGCATTCTAAAAATTTATTTTAGCTAAATAGAAATGAAATGTATGTGGTCAAGAAGAAGGGTGATCGTTCTTTTAAATCGAAAATTTGCGAGGTGAGAAGGGCCTGAAACGGTGTGTTGATTTTCTGTTGTCAGGCTCCCGGATGGACGTTTGTCTTGGATTGAATTGGGCACAGCACAAAACAGCCAGCCTGAACGTCAGGTTGGCTGTTTTGTGCTTTTAACTCAGGCAGAAATTTCTCAGCCCGTCAGGCGCTGCAGGGCTTCCAGATACTTCTCGCCGGTCTTTTTGACGATCTCTGCCGGCAGGACCGGAGGTGGTGATTGCTTGTTCCAGTCGAGGGTTTCCAGGTAATCACGCAGAAACTGTTTGTCAAAGCTGGGCTGCGCTGAACCGGCCTGATAGCGGTCTTTGGGCCAGAAGCGGGACGAGTCGGGAGACATCGCCTCGTCAATCCAGATCAGCTGGTCACCCATCATGCCGAACTCGAATTTGGTATCGGCGATAATGATCCCTTTGGTTGCCGCAATCTCACGCGCACGCTCATAAATCGCAATGCTGATGTCGCGGACCTGCCTGGTGGTCTCTTCACCACAGAGCGCCACGGCTTGCTCAAAGGTAATGTTTTCATCATGCTCACCCAGTTCAGCCTTGGTCGATGGGGTGAACAGGGTGGCTGGCAGCTTGTCGCTTTCCAGGAGTCCTTCTGGAAGCTTGATCCCACAGACAGATCCCTTTTGCTGATATTCTTTCCAGCCGCTGCCAGAAAGATAACCACGCACAATACACTCCAAGGGCAGAGGAGATGCCTTCCTGGTCAACATGCTGCGACCTTCCAGCTGATCCCGATACTGATGGGTAATCGCCGGAAAATCATCGATATCGGTGCTGATCAGGTGGTGTGGCACAATATCGGTCATCTGCTCAAACCAGAATTTGGAAATCTGGGTCAGGACGTAGCCCTTTTGCGGGATACCTTCATCCATGATGACGTCAAAGGCCGAAATCCGGTCTGTGGTGACGATCAGCAGGTGCTCGCCAAGATCGTAAAGATCGCGCACTTTGCCCCGGTTAACGAGGCTCAGTTCAGGACAATCGGTCTGGGTAACAATCTTTGTGATCATATCAGGATCTTTCATTTCCGAACTGGTCCGCAAGCTCTGGCGCCAGAGAAATCTGGGACTGGCTGCGAAGTTCTTCAAGTTTGTCATTGATTGCTGCTTCCTGCTTTTTCAACAGGAGACTGCTGCTCAACTCATTACGGGCTGCATTATCAAGTTTCTCCATGTCGGCCTGAATCGATTGCTTGAGGCTGACGACGACAAACTTATCGGCTACTGCAAAGACCTGGTCGGCAATGGGCTGTTCAGTCGTCAGGGTAAAGGCGACTTCGCCCAGTTCCTCAGAGGTTCCGATTTTAGGAATGAATGCGCCGAAACTCCGCTTGAACAGATCGGTTTCATTGACCTCAAGTTTCTGCTTGGCAGCAGCCTTGCTCAGGCTGTCGAGTTCTTTAGCAGAAGATAGAAGTGTCTGCGCAGCCTCTCTTGCCAGTGTTTTGGCCCGGTCCTTACGATAGGCCTGCTCAACTGCAGCTTTAACTTCGCTCAATTCGGGGATGCGACTCTCTTGACGTTCTTTCAGGGTGAAGAGAAAAACCCCCTGAGTCGTTTGGATCGGGCGAGCCAGCTCACCTTCTTCAAGGGCAAAGGCTGCTGCACTGATTGTCTCTTCCCGGCCGATTCCGTCGATGGCGTCATTCCTGCTGAACAATCCGGTCTCCTTGATGCCCAGATCGTTGTTCTTTGCG
>DATFMC010000013.1:0-29889 GCA_035267105.1 Geopsychrobacteraceae bacterium | reverse complement strand
TCTATGTAAAGGGGGTGGCTCTTGTCATAGTTGTCAGTCTTATAGTGGGCGGATTGAACGTGCTGAAAGGAAATGATGCACATGAGGAATATACTAAGGCTTATATTCAGGCTCTTTACGGAGTTACCTCTGGTGCAGATTATAGTCTTAAAAAGTTGACTCAAATATCTTCCGGAAAGCCACTTACGGAACAAGATACTCAGCAATTGAACAGAATGAAGGCTACGATTGAAAAAAAGCGACTCAAATTGTCTCCATCACCAGAACAATTTACTATTTCGCTTGAAAATCTTGATGGTATCTATAAAGCTTATTCTGATTTACACTCTTTGACTGTTTCGACTGTAGTTGTGTCCAGTAGTTTTAATGAAAAAGTTGAATCATTGACTACCAATTTATATCAGGCTGAACAAAAACTGAAGGGAGACCTTCCCAGTGCTCTGCGGCAGAATATAGAAGTGGCTTCAAAAAGATATAAAAGTTTAGATTTTATATCAAAATAGGTGCCTTTTTTTGTCACTACTTGACATAAACTGTCAGTATGTGTCCGGGAATAAGATGAAATCTTTCCTTTCTTATTAAATCATCCGGGCGTTAATATGACGAGTATCATTTTCTATTAACGGTCAATGGCCCCCACGCTTGATCAACCGGCATAACTTCCAGTGTGTTTACATTGATATGTGCTGGCAGGGATGCAATGTAAAAAACAATATCGGCGATGTCTTCAGGTCTGAGAGGGTCAGTTCCGCTATAAACATTCGCTGCAGCCTCATTATCTCCCTTAAAGCGAACTTGTGAAAATTCACTTTCTGCCATACCTGGTTCCAGGTTGGTGACTCGAACCTTGGTTCCGCACAGATCGGCCCTCAGGTTGCGTGAAAATTGCTGGACAAACGCTTTGGTGGCTCCATAGACATTCCCTCCCGGATAGGGCCAACTGCCAGCTGTTGAGCCAATGTTGATGATATGTCCTTGTTTTCGCTCTACCATTCCCGGCAATATCTCTCTCGTGCAATACATGACACCCTTGATGTTGGTATCAACCATCCTTTCCCAATCATCCATATCCGTTTCGTAAGCCGGTTCCAACCCAAGGGCCAAGCCAGCGTTGTTAAGAAGGACATCAATCCCTGTCAAGTCTTTCAGGGCTTCGTGGACGTCTGAACGATTTCTTACGTCCAGAGTAATAATTTTGAGAACGGAAAATCCTAATTCGTCTTTCAGGCTTTCAAGTCTCTCAGTGCGTCGCCCGACAAGTATCAGTTTCCAGCCCTCGCTGGAAAAATGTCTCGCACACGCTTTACCAAAGCCAGAAGTTGCGCCTGTAATCAGAATTGTTTTCGACATAAACCCTCCTTTTTGTGCTTTAAACAATATCTGATTTTCACAGCAGAGCAACATATTTCTCTTCGATACAAGGATGATCTCCTTTGTTAAAAAGCGGCGCCATCGTTTGATGGCGCCGCTTTATGGTTAAGAGTCGAAAGATTTCTCCAGATGCAGATCATTTTTGAGAAGAAGGGTCCTCTGCGTTCTCAGAGCGTTTTTTTCGTGGTCTCGGTTTTTTCTCAGTGGTCACTTTTCCCACAGCATTCCCTGCAACGGTCTGATCTTCTTTCCGTTTAACGGGGGAGGTATCCGTTTTTATAGCTGCTGATTTTCTGGGCGTGCGACGCTTCGGTTTTGGAGTCTCTGGTATTCCTGAGTCAGTTTCTGTCTGTTTCGAAGGCCGTGTTTTTTTTACAGTTCGACTCTTTGGTTTATCTATTGCTGACTGAATGGCAGGTTCAACAAGTGGTTTCTCCGCTTTCATGGATGCTTTTTTTGTCGCACCACGTTTCGGTTTTTCTACCGGGACTTCTGATCCATGAATTGTTTCTTTGGTTTCTTCTGTTTTATTGATAGCGACTTCCTGCTTCACTTTCCTGCGCGATGAAGTGTTATCCTCAGGATTCTCTGTTACCGTACGGTTCGGTTCTGTGGCTGATTTAATTGATTGTTGAACCGCAGCGGAGTCTTGCCGGGCCGGTGTTTGGCGTGGGGTTCGCTTTTTCGGTTTCTCCTCTGGCTTTTTGCTATCGGGTGTCTTATTTTCCTGCTGTTCTTTGAATTCAGTTGCTTCCACCTGAGATGTCTGCTCTTTGGCGGGGCCTATCTTTCTGGGTGCGCGTCGTTTGGGCTTTACTTCGGCTTCTTTATCGGCCGTTCCAAGATCCACCGGCTGACTCGCCGACGTATCAGTTCCCTCTAAGGAGCTCTCTGAGGTTTTTTTCTTTGTCGGAGTTTTTCTGGGCGCACGTTTTTTCGGTTTAACCTCGTCCACGGTCTTAACTGATGACATCTGAGTTTCGTCAGATTCTTTTTGATGCTCTATCTCTGTCGATTTAACCGTCTTTTTTACGGGCGTTTTTTGGGTAGGTTGACGTTTGGGTTTACCAGCAGTAGATATTTCATTGGTTAAGTCGGTTGATTCAACCTCAGGTGCAGCAATAGGCTTAGCCCCAGTTTCCGATAGAGTTTCACCGGACCCTTCAGTGGTTGTTTTCCTCCCACCACGGCGGTTGCGTGGTCTCGCATTGGCAGGTTTGGTTACTTCATTTTCAGTTTCTGTAATGACGACATCCTTATTCGCCGTTGGTGTAACAATCGACTCTCCGTCGGACGGAACATCTTCTGAATTCTCCGAAGTTGTCACCTGCAGATCGTCTGTATCTTTGCGTCCTCCGCGCCGCCGACGCCGTCTTCTTCGTTTTCGACCAGTGTTCTCCTCGCCATTGGGAGTCATCGTTTCTTTGGCTTCTGGTTCTTCTGCGGGAATGGCTGGTTCGGGTTTCTCCTGGTTGACAGCAGCCAGGGCCTCTTCAATTTTGTTTGCATGAGATACAGGAGCAGATCTCAGTGGTTGTTCTTGCTCCTGTTCCTGGTCCTGGTCTTGATCTTGTTGTTTTTCCCGTTTGTGAAGTTCGAGTTCGATCTGACCGGGGACGAAGTCTGGTCGCCCTTCAATGCTGATAGTCAGGCTGAGTTGTTTCTCTAACTCTCCAAGCGTTGAACGTTTTTCGTTAAGCAGGTAGTTGGCGACTTCAAGCGGGGTTCTGGCTTCAATCCTGGCGATTTGACCTTTTGATGCAGCAGAATGGGCTTGGCGCAGAAAACTAATGGCCTGAGCTTCAACGCTTTTGATACGCCCTTTACCCTGGCAATGAGGGCAGTCAAGGTAGGCTCCCACGCTGAGAGCTCCTTTGATCCGTTGCCGACTCATTTCAAGAAGACCGAACTGGCTGATCCGGCCGACGGTGACCTTGGCTTTGTCGTCACGAAGCGATACGCGTAAGGTGTGTTCCACGTCGCGAATTCGCTTGCGGTCACGCATATCTATGAAATCGATGACGATCAGTCCACCTAAGTCACGTAAACGGAGTTGACGGCCAACTTCGGCGGCAGCTTCAATGTTGGTTTTTCCGGCAGTGGCTTCTATGCCGTTTTCGCTCGACATTTTTCCCGAGTTAACGTCGATGGCCACCAGGGCTTCAGTCTGGTCAATGACGATTGATCCTCCAGAGGGGAGTGGAATCTGATTGCGGGCCAGGCCATCAATCTGTTCCTCAATCTGAAAACGGGAGAAAATTGGACGTCGTTCTCGATGTTGCCTGACCAGCTTGGTCTGATCCGGCATGACGAGCGAAAAGAAATCTTTCGCCTCCTTGAACACCCTGGAGTCGTCAATGAGAACTTCGTCAATTTCATTGCTGAAGTAATCACGGATAGAGCGGATAACCAGGTTGGATTCCTGATAGAGCTGAGCTGGCGCTTTGGATTGTTCCTTATGGTTCAAAATTCCCTGATAAAGACTGACCAGGTAGTCGAAGTCACGCTTGAGCTCTTCTTGCTCTTTGCCTATGCCAGCGGTGCGGACGATGTAGCCCATCCTTTCTGGAAGGTCGAGTTCAGCCATAGTCCTTTTTAGCTGTTTGCGTTCGGATTCATCTGTGATTTTACGGGAGACGCCTTTTGTTTTACTGTCTGGCATCAGAACCATGTAGCGGCCGGGCAGAGACAAGAATGTGGTTAGCGCTGCCCCCTTGGTCCCGCGCTCTTCCTTGACCACTTGCACCAGGATTTCCTGGCCCCGCTGCAGAATCTCATTGATTCGTGGTCGGCTCTTCGGGTCCAGGTTTTCTTTTTGAGGATAGAGGTTTGGGTGGATTTCCCCAATTTGCAGGAACCCCATTTTTTCAGCGCCGTAATCAACAAAGGCGGCTTGCAGCCCGGACTCAACCCGGACAACAACCGCCTTGTAGATATTCCCTTTTGTTTGTTCCTGACCTGCGATCTCAATATCGAGTTCGCTCAGAATTCCATCAACGACAATCGCAACCCGGTTTTCTTCAGGATGCGATGCATTAATCAGCATCTTCTTACTCATTGAAAACCTTTCTGATCGTCACCGACGATCCGCCTGACATCTGGAGCGCGTGGGACCGCACCGCTCGTTGCGGGGTCCATGGCGGAGTGTCAGGAAACTGATGAAACCTTAAGGTTTCAGAGCGCCTCCCACTGAGGCACCGATAAAATTATTCGCCCTGAACAGGGCATCTATGTGACCGGAACACCTCGACGTCAGATGCGGAGTTGTCCGGTTAAATACTCGTTAAGAGAACACCATACCAGAATTGATGCAGTTATGGAATCGAGTAACGTCTTTTTGGTTATTCAGGACGAAAATAGCATGCGTGTGAACGGTATTTGGGGGAGTAAGTGCAGGATATTCGACGAAACAAGTGTTGAATATCCTACGGTTGTCATCGCTTCAAGTATGTTGCTTTCTTTAACTTTCTGTAAAACAAAAGCAAATTTGGTTGGCACGTCTCTTGTTAATAATCATAAGCATGATATCAATAATGCTAACTTCCACTAGAAAGGAACTCACAATGAAAAAAATTGCTTCCTGGTCAGTTCTGGTAATGGTTGCTCTTACATTAACCGCCTGCGCGGCTTCAACCTCCGGGGAGAGCCAGCGGGTCAAGTGTCCGTCTTGCGGCTATGAGTTTGATGTCGAAAGATACGGAAGTTAAACCAAGCTCGGGGCTGCCAATGACAAGTCATTAAATAAAATACTTTGGCAGCCCCGTAATTTTATATGCAATGCGTGAGTCATATATGAAAACTGCACCAATCATTTCTCTGATATTCGTGGTCAGCTTCTGCCTGACCGCTGTTGGCGGGGCCTCAGAAAAATATCCTCAGTTGACACATTTGCTCGAAGAAGCGGACAGTAACAATCCTTCTCTTCTCGCAGCTTTTGAGCAGATAGCGGTTGCCAGGAGTATTAAGGACCAGGTGGCATCTTTGGCTGATCCGGTTCTTTCCCTTTCTCTTTCCAACTATCCAATAGACGAACTCCAGCCTGATATCAGTCCAATGACCGGGAATGAGGTGCGATTGGCGCAACAATTCCCGTTTCCCGGGAAACTGGATTCCAAGGGAAAGATTGCTGCTCAAAAGAGCCGCTGGTTTACTTCCGCCTACCAGGATGCCAGGTTGCAGATTCGGCAAAAGGTTAAGGATGCCTGGTATCGATTGATATTTCAGAAACAAGCAATAGGTCTGACCTCTAGAAATCTTGAACTGCTCGAGGATTTTATCAGGTTGACGGAAACCCGCTATGAAGTCGGCAAGGGATTGCAGCAGAATGTTCTTAAGGCTCATCTGCAACGCTCGAAGCAGTTGGATAAGTTGCTCATGTTACAGCAACAACAAGAAGCGACCCTGGCAGAGTTGAATAGCCTGATCGGTCGTCAGACGGACCAAACGCTTCTGATTCCAGAGCCTCTTGACCCGCCATCGATAAATTACTCACTCAGTGATCTGAAAATGCAGGCAGAGCAGAATCGACCGATGTATGCGGCTTTCGATGCTCTGATCGATCAATATAAAGAGCAGCGCACTCTGGCTGAACTCGATTACCGCCCCGATTTCACCCTGTGGGCCGGTTATCGCTTTCGTGACAATGGTCTGGCGGATGGCGGCACCGATTTTGTCAGCGCCGGTCTCAGCTTCAACCTTCCGGTAAGAAGAGCAAAGCGTGCTGCTGCCGTCGCAGAAACAGATTCTTCGTTGCGGATGGCTTATCAGAAACGGAGCGACTTTAACAACAAAGTGCAGCTGGCGATCCATCGCTCACTTAGCAAACTGGAACAGTCCACTCAACTCGTTGATCTTTACAGGAACGGTATTATTCCCCAGGCTACCCAGACATTTCAGGCCACCCTGAGTGCCTATCAGGTCGATAAAGTCGATTTTCTTACTTTGCTCGATTCTGTCATGAGCCTTTATCAATATGAAATAGACCATGCACGCACACTCAGTGAGCAGCAGCGCAGCTTGGCTGAGCTTGAGGCTGCAGCCGGACTTGAAATCAATCAATTGAAAAAAACAGCGACTCCAGCTGAAGGGTAGCGCCAATATGAGAAAATTGCTGAAACCACTTGTTTGTCTCTTCTCTCTTATCCTGTTAGGTGCTGCTTTGTTGGTGGCCTCTGACTTGAGTGAGCAATTACCGCTCAATGCCCCTGCACAAAGCCACGCCGCCGAAGAGCATGAAGCTGCCTCAGTGCAGTACACCTGTGGGATGCACCCGATGATTATTGTCGATGAACCGGGAAGTTGTCCGATCTGTGGCATGGACCTGACGCCCTTGAAGGCGGGGACTGGAAATAGTGGTGATGTCGCGTCAGAGAGTGCTGGCAAGGGAAAGATCAAGTACTGGCAAGCACCGATGGACCCAACATTTATTCGCGACGAACCGGGAAAATCGCCGATGGGGATGGACCTCATCCCCGTTTATGAAAATGAAGCAACTGGCGGATCGATGATCACCATCGACCCGACCACCATTCAGAACATGGGAGTGCGAACTGCAGAGGTGACCCGTAGTGACCTGTCTCGTACGATCCGTACCGTTGGCTTGGTCAGCTATGAGGAGCCCAGGCAGTACGTGATCAACGCCAAGATCTCAGGCTGGGTGGAAAAACTCTATGTTGATGAAACTGGACAGCAGGTTAAGAAAGGCCAACCTCTCCTGGAAATCTACAGCCCCGACCTGGTGAGCGCTCAACAGGAACTGCTGTTGGCTCGTGACAACTATAATTCTCTGAAAGAGAGCAGCTTTAAGCAGATTTCCGACAGCGCCAAACGGTTGCTCGATTCATCACGCAAACGGTTGCAACTCTGGGATATCAGCCAGAAGCAGATTGCCCGGCTGGAAAAAACCGGAGAAGTGTGGAAGACCATCACCCTTTATTCAAATTACAACGGCATCGTGACCATGAAAATGGTTAATGAAGGAATGTACGTCAAGTCAGGAATGCCCCTGCTTAATCTGGCTGATCTGTCGAAGGTCTGGGTGTTGGCTGATATCTATGAGTATCAGCTTCCCTGGATCAAGGTCGGTCAGCAGGTGCGTGTAGAACTGCCTTATGTACATGATCAGAAGTTTAATGCTCATGTTGACTATCTCTACCCTTACGTTGAGCCCAAAACCCGCACTGTCAAGGCACGCATCGAGTTTGAAAATGCTGATTTTGAGCTGCGTCCGGACATGTATGTGAATGTGTATTTGACTGGAGAGAAGGTTGAAAATGCGCTGGTCATACCTCAAGAGGCAGTTCTACATTCCGGTGAAAAGAAGACAGTCTTTGTAGCCCTTAAGGGAGGACGCTTCGAGCCGAGGCAGGTGAAGACAGGTCTGCAGGGGGGAGATGGTCAGATCGAAATCATCCAGGGTCTGTTTGAAGGGGAGCAGGTGGTGACCAGCGCCCAATTCATGCTCGATTCCGAGAGCAAGCTGCGCGAGGCGATTCAGAAGATGCTCAATCCGACCCGCGCCGTATCGCCGACACCCGCTGAGACCGGGAACATGGAAGATCTGTTCGGTGAGGAAGAATCGAAGGATGAGGAAGACCTTGACGATCTGTTCAACTAATCGACCGACTCCGGTCTGGCTCTAGGGAAATACCGATGCTGGAAAAACTTATAGAATGGTCGATCAAAAATAGATTCATGGTCGTGCTGCTGACCTTCTTCATGGTCGTCGGCGGCATCTATGCCCTGAAAAATACACCACTCGACGCCATTCCCGATCTCTCCGACGTTCAGGTGATCGTCTTCACCGAGTACGCCGGTCAGGCCCCGCAGGTGGTCGAGGATCAGGTCACCTATCCGCTCACGACCCAGATGCTGGCGGTTCCCCAGGCCAAGACCGTGCGCGGCTATTCCTTCTTCGGTCTTTCGTTCGTTTACATTATTTTCGAGGATGGCACCGATCTTTATTGGGCACGCTCGCGGGTCCTGGAATACCTGAATTACGCTGCGGGCAAGCTGCCCAAGGGGGTTACGCCGAGCCTCGGCCCGGATGCCACCGGGGTCGGCTGGATCTACGAGTACGTTCTTGAGAGTGACCGCCACGATCTGCAGCAGCTGCGTTCGTTACAGGATTGGTTTCTCCGTTACGAACTGACTTCCGTGGACGGGGTGTCCGAGGTTGCCAGTATTGGCGGTTATGTCAAACAGTATCAGGTGGAGATCGATCCCGAACGGCTACTGGCTTATCATCTGACCATCCCCAAACTGCGGATGGCGATCCAGCGCAGCAACAATGATGTCGGCGGTCGACTGGTGGAGATGGCCGAGACCGAATTCATGGTGCGTGGGCTCGGTTACCTCCAATCGACTGAAGACCTTGAACAGGTGGTGGTCGGCACCGACAGTCGCGGCACTCCGATCCTGCTACGGGACCTGGCGAAGGTAACCATCGGTCCCGAGCTGCGGCGCGGGGTGGCCGAACTGGACGGGCAGGGCGAGGCGGTCGGCGGCGTGGTCATCATGCGCTACGGTGGCAACGCCCTGAAAACAATCGAGAACGTCAAGCACAAACTGGAACAGTTGCAGGCCGGACTCCCCGAAGGGGTGACCATAAAGCCGGTCTACGACCGGAGCGGCCTCATCGAGAGGGCGGTCGACAACCTGACGGAAAAGCTGATCGAGGAGAGCATCGTCGTCGCGGTGGTCACGGCCCTGTTCCTGTTTCATCTCCCCAGTTCACTGGTCGCTATCCTGACCCTGCCGGTGGCGATCCTGATGGCTTTCATGGTCATGTTCTTCCAGGGGATCAACGCCAATATCATGAGCCTCGGCGGGATCGCTATCGCCATCGGCGCGATGATCGACGCGGCAATTATCATGATTGAGAACGCCCACAAGCACCTGGAACGCGATCGCGGCAAGAAGGACCACTGGGAGATCATCATGACCTCCTGCAAGGAGGTCGGCCCCTCGTTGTTCTATGCGCTGCTGGTCATTACCGTCTCTTTCTTTCCGGTCTTCACGCTGGGCGAACAGTCGGGGCGGATGTTCAAGCCGCTGGCTTACACCAAGACCTATGCCATGGCCGCCGGAGCTCTGCTGTCGGTGACCATCGTGCCGGTGCTGCTGGGCTGGTTTGTGCGTGGCAAAATTCCGGAAGAGCACAAGAACCCGATCAACCGCTTCTTGATCTGGGCTTATAACCCGATGGTCGATTTTGTCATCAAGTGGCGGAAAATGGTGCTGCTGGTCGCATTGCTGATCACCGTGTCGATTGTCGTGCCGATTCAGAAGATGGGCTCCGAGTTCATGCCGCCGCTCTACGAGGGAGATCTGCTCTACATGCCGACCACCCTGCCGGGGATTTCGATCACCAAGGCGCGTGAGTTGCTGCAACAGACCGACCGGATTATTGCGCAGTTCCCGGAAGTCGAGCGGGTCTTCGGTAAGGTTGGTCGCGCTGAAACCGCGACCGATCCAGCGCCGCTGGCGATGCTGGAAACCACCATCATGCTCAAGCCGGAGTCGGAGTGGCGCACAGTGTCGAAACATCGATTCTATTCTGACTGGTCGGAGGGCTACGAATGGGCCAAGAAGCCGCTTCGTCTGGTCTGGCCGGAAGAGGGAACCATTGATGTCGAAGAGCTCAAAACCCTGCTCAATGATTCGATCCGATTCCCGGGTCTGACCAACGCCTGGACTATGCCGATCAAGACCCGCATCGACATGCTTTCGACCGGGATCAAGACCCCGGTCGGCATCAAGGTCATGGGCGACGATCTGGAGGTCCTGTCGCGCATCGGTCAGGAGATCGAGGCGGTGGTGAGGGAGATTCCGGGAACTCTGAGCGCCTTCTCAGAGCGGGTGGTCGGCGGAAACTATCTCGACTACGACATCGATCGGCGTGCGGTGGCCCGTTACGGACTGACAGTCGGCGACGTGCAGGACACCATCAAATCGGCTATCGGCGGGATGAATGTGACCCAGACCGTCGAGGGGCTTGAGCGGTATCCGGTGAATATCCGATATGCCCGTGATTACCGCAACGATCTGCAGGCGCTGGAGCGGGTGCTGATCCCCATCGCCGGCGGCAAGCATATTCCGATTTCACAGGTCGCCGAGATCCACATCCGCAAAGGTCCGCCTGGGATCAAGAGCGAAAATGCCCGTCGCACCGCCTGGGTCTTCGTCGATCTCAAAGGCGTCGATGTCGGCAGCTACGTACAGAAAGCCCAGCAGGTGGTGCAGGAGAAAGTCGAATTGCCGGCAGGGTATAACCTGGTCTGGAGCGGACAGTATGAATACATGCAGGCCGCCGCTGCCAAACTCAAAGTGGTGATCCCGCTGACCCTGCTGATTATATTTGTTATTATCTATATCAGCACCAAATCGATGATCAAGACCGGCATCATATTTATCGCCCTGCCGCTGTCGCTGGTCGGCTGCTTCTGGTTTCTCTGGCTGCTCGACTACAATATGTCGGTGGCGGTCTGGGTTGGAATTATTGCCCTGGCCGGAATCTCGGCGGAGACCGGGGTGGTTATGCTGCTGTATCTCGATCTGGCCTACGAGCTCTGGGAGAAGAACGGCCGGATGCTCAACCGGGGCGATCTGATCCAGTCGATCCATCACGGTGCCGTCAAGCGGATTCGGCCCAAGGTCATGACCATCTGCGTGATTATCGCCGGTCTGATTCCGATCATGTGGAGCCATGGTGCCGGGGCCGATGTTATGAAGCGCATTGCGGCACCGATGGTCGGCGGGGTCATTACTTCGGGTGTCATGGAATTGCTGGTCTTCCCGGTTATTTACTTTATCTGGAGGCAGCGTGGTCTGGCTCGTACTGTCGAACCGACGGCAATGGAAGAACTTCATGAATAAAGGAAAATCAAGGCACGGACAAGCAGGAAACGACACTATTGGGGTTGAAACCCCGAACCGACACGGATGGAAATCCGCTAAAAACAAAGGAGTAAGCAGATGAAAAAACAGATGATGATACTGATGATGACCGCAGTACTGATGGTTCCGGTCAGCGTGATGGCGATGGACCACTCAAAAAAGGAATCGATGGGCCATGACATGAAAGATATGGAGCATGGCAAGAAGATGGATCATGGCAGTATGGAGATGGACCATGGAAGCATGGGAATGGATGGTGAAATGATCATGCTTCAGTCAGAGGAAATCGAGGGGGTCAAAGCCTCTGCTCATCTGATGGACGTCAAAGAGAAGATGGCTGAACACGGCATGAGCCAGACCCATCATATTATGGTCAGATTCATGGATAAGGAAGGGAATCCGCTAGAAGAGGGCAGTGCGGCGGTTAAAATTGAAGGTCCTGACGAAAAGATCAGCAATCCGATCAAGATGATGGGTATGGATGGTCATTTCGGGGTAGATATCACCCTTGATCAGGAAGGGATGTACCATTTTAAGGTTGGAACCAAGTTGGCTGATGGCCAGAAAAGAACCTTTCATTTTCACTACGAGAATTAGAACTCGCTGAAATAGAAGTTGCAGGGCCTCAAACTATTGAGGCCCTTTTTTTAGCGGGTCTGATTGGTCTGCTTTGTTTGACATAGCAGAGCATCTGGTGTTATTAGTTTAGTCCAATAAAGAGGTTGGTGGAATGGAATTCTCATCTGATTTTGTTTGGTTCTGATGGGGGGTAGATCGTGGATAAGAAAAAGATATTACTGGTTGATGATGTTGAACTTTTTCTGGAGCTGGAAAAATCCTTCTTTGATCAGGAAAGGTTTGAGGTTCTGATTGCCAGAAATGGACGCCTGGCAATAGAGCTTGCCCAAAAAGAGATCCCGGACCTGATTCTGATGGATTTTTATATGCCAGAGATCAACGGAGATGATGCCTGTCGCCAGCTCAAGGATAACCCGAAGACATCGTCCATTCCGATCATCATGGTGACTCAGGTCGGGCGCACAGAGGACCTGGAACTCTGTCGTGAGGCAGGGTGTGATGATATCCTGCTCAAACCGGTCAATCGGCAGGATTTTATTAGGAAATCTCTGAGATATTTGAAACTCAACGAAGTACCAATGTCTCGGATTGAAGCACGGCTTGAGGTCTTTTTAAACACTGAAGAAAGTAGAAAGTTGAAAAATTATAGCGTTAACTTCAGCCCGGGCGGGTTGTTTCTGGAAACCGATGAGCTTGAGGATGTCGATACACAGCTCTCTCTGGAATTTAAGCTTCCAGAGACAGGGGCACAGATGAAATGCAAGGCAAGAGTTGCCTGGGTCAATCACCCCGAAAAATTGCAAAACCCTCGACTTCCTGCAGGTTTCGGTCTTCAGTTTGTCGATTTAACCCAGCAGGCGAGATCTGTCATCCGCGATTTTATCAGGACGGTGAGCTGAGAATCCTTCGCCGTTATTCTAAAACTCTCCACCATTTGCAGGGCCGGTCGTTCACTCGATCGGCCCTTTCTCTTGTTCTGGTACCGACGTTCGATTGATTTCCATAAGCGGGAAGCATATATTTGGTAGCGATGTTCCCCAGTTAAATTCCCCCGAAACGTTATCGCTGTATTGCCAGCGCTGGAGTCAACGATGTCGTCTGAAATGAAACGATCTGTTTGCCCTTATGATTGTCCCGACACCTGTTCAATACTGGTAGAGGTGAAAAATGGCAGGGCGATTCACGTCAGGGGCGATCAGGAACATTCTTTTACCAGAGGGACACTCTGCACGAAGATGAATCATTATGAAAAGACTGTTCATTCGGGTCGGCGGCTCACTACGCCTTTGTTACGGGTCGGACCTAAGGGTAATGGAGAGTTTGAGCCAATTTCATGGGATGAGGCGATAGAAAGGATAAGCACCAGCTGGCAGAGCACTATCAGTGACTCTGGAACCGAAGCGATCCTTCCGTATTCTTATGCCGGAACCATGGGCATCATTCAACGCGAGGCCGGGCATCCATTTTTTCATCGCCTCGGTGCTTCACGTCTGGATCGCACCATCTGCTCCCCCGCCAAGGGCGAGGGCTGGGAAGCGGTCATGGGAGACACTCCGGCTCCGCATCCCGAAACCGTCGCGCAGAGCGATCTGGTGATTCTGTGGGGGGCGAACATTGTCGCCACCAATATCCATTTCCTTCATGGTGTCAAAGAAGCACAAAGACGTGGAGCCAAAGTCTGGTTGATCGATACCTATCAGACTTCAACCGCCAAGGTTGCCGACGAAACCTTCTTGGTTCGCCCAGGGAGTGATGGTGCTCTGGCTCTGGGCCTGATGCATCTACTGGATCGCTACAATCTTCTGGATCAAAAATTCCTGGATGAGAAGGTGTTGGGGTTTGCTGAATTAAAAGACCATGTCCTGCCGGATTATCCACCAGGAAAAGTCAGTGAACTGACCGGAATCTCAGTGTCCACTCTGGAGCAGATGGCGAAGGCTTTCGGACAGGCCAATGCTCCATTTATACGCCTGGGTAGTGGTTTGTCCCGTTATGCGAATGGGGCGATGACGGTGCGTTGCATCGTTACACTACCTGCCATTGTTGGCGCCTACGGAAGGTCCGGTGGCGGATGCTTTGCCGATACCAGCACCGGTCGCTATTTCGATATGCAGACCATCCGCCATGAAAACTTCATGGTACGCGACACACGGATCGTCAACATGAATCGGCTGGGCCATGCCCTGACCGAACTGAACGACCCGCCGATTCGTGCTCTTTATGTTTATGCCGCTAACCCGGCCGCAGCGACTCCTGATCAGAATCAGGTGCTCAATGGGTTGACCCGCGATGACCTGTTCACCGTCGTCCATGAGCGCTTCATGACCGATACCGCCCGCTATGCAGACATCGTACTGCCGGCAACCACCTCTCTCGAGCATGATGATCTCTATCGGGCTTACGGCTCTTATTTTGTGCAACGTGCTTTTCCGGTGATCCCTCCGGTCGGCGAAAGCAAATCGAACTGGGAGGTGTTTGCCCTGCTGGCCGAAGCCCTCGGTTTTAAAGAACGCTTCTTCAAGCAAAGTGCCCATGAGTTGATTGACGACCTGCTGACTGCCTCGGCTTCGCTTCTCAAGGGTGTGAATCTGGTAGCACTGCGCTCCGGTGAGCCGGTGGAGTTGCCGATCCCGGCCCGTAATGACACATACCTGACACCGTCAGGAAAAATTGAAATTTACAATCCCCGTCAGGAATATGCACTCCCCCTATATGTCGCTCCCTATGGCGGAGAATTGCCACTGCAACTGATGACCGCACCTTCGGTTTATGCGCTTAATTCCTCTTTTTACGAACGGGACGAACTGCGCGCCAGACAACAGGCGATGAAATTGATGATGAGTCCGGTCGACGCAGAGGACAGGAGTATAACTGATGGCGAGCAGGTCGTTGCCCGCAACAAACTTGGCGAAGTGGATTTCATCCTGGAGGTCACTGACAAAACACCGCCCGGAGTTGTCATCGCCGAAGGGGTCTGGTGGGTCGAATTCGCCCCCGGAAAACGTTCTGTAAATGCTCTGACCTCTCAGCGCTTGACTGACCAGGGGGGAGGGAGCACATTTTATGACACACGGGTCGAGGTTGTGGCGTCTGGGCTGAAGCAAACTTGATACTTGTAGAAGGAAGCCCGGAAGCGGTACTGGCCGTGAATCGGCTGCTGTTGTTGAGTTTTCTTTCGGTTCGCCCCTGTAGGGTCTCCTGCGACATCCCTCAAGGTTGTTGTTGTGCTGTTGGTGTTTCGAGGCCTTGCTCGTTCATTACAAAACCGGCATGGTAGCCCTTGGTTTTATTGTCGTCTGATGACCCATGAGGGGCGACGACTTTCATAGGGTTATATGTGGAACCTGCCGCTTCGGAAGGATATTCTTTCTGACCGCCAATCTATTCCGCCACGCCTATCCTTTGTGCTATAACAATCCCCCGACTCATGCAAAGGATTTTGACGAACATGTTGCAACTCAGAAAAATTATCAAAGATTTCGCTGATCGACGGATTTTCAATAAGATCGACTGGCATATTCGACCCGGTGACCGGATCGGATTGTGCGGGGAGAACGGCGCTGGTAAATCAACCCTGCTGAAGCTCTTAGCCGGGTTGGTCGAGGTTGACGGTGGGACTTTGCAGTCCGCCAAGGGAACGACCTTCGGATATTTACCGCAGGACGGTCTAGCTCACAGTGGTCGGAGTCTGTTTGACGAAGTGCACAGTGCGTTGCAGGAACTGCTGGAAATCGAAACGGAATTGCGGCGATTGGAGACCGTGATCGCTGGTGGGGCAGAGCAGGAGGAACTGGAAAGATACTCCGATTTACAGGAACTTTTTCAGCAGCGCGGCGGCTACACCATGGAATCTGAAGTCGGCCGGGTGCTTTCGGGTCTGGGGTTCGGCGCGGAGGATTTTACCAAACCTTGTGAACAGTTCTCCGGCGGCTGGCAGATGCGCATCGCTCTGGCCAAACTTTTGCTGCAACGCCCCACTCTGCTGTTGCTGGATGAGCCGACCAACCACCTGGACCTGCCCGCCCGCGACTGGTTGGAGGATTACCTGCTGGCTTATCCGCATGCCGTGGTGCTGGTATCTCATGACCGATTTTTCCTCGATAAGGTGGTCGGTCGGATTGTCGAAATCTGGAATGGCGATCTGACCGAATATCCCGGCAACTATACCAAGTATCTCAAGGCTCGGCATGAAAGGGTTGCTGCGCTGAAAGCAGCCAAGAAACAGCAGGACGAGGAGATTGCCCGTACCGAAGCATTCATCTCTCGTTTCCGTTATCAGGCAAACAAGGCCTCTCTTGTTCAAAGCCGTATCAAGCAGTTGGAAAAGATTGAGCGGATCAATCTGCCCCCGGAACGGAAGAAGATAGCGTTCACCTTTCCCGCACCTCCCAAGGGGGGACGGATGGCCATGGAGTTGATAGGGGCCTCACAGGCTTATGCTGATCTGCAGGTTTTGAAAAAGATTGATCTGCAGGTTGAGCAGGGAGAACGGGTGGCCCTGGTCGGGCCTAACGGTGCGGGAAAGTCGACATTGATGAGGCTGCTGGCGGGCATCGAAAGCCCCAGGGAAGGGCAGCGGAAAGAGGGGCATAACCTTCATCTGGCTTATTTCGCTCAGGATCAGGCGGCGGAGTTGAATCCCAAACGCGATGTTTACAGTGAGCTGTCTGCCGATGCCCCGTACGACATGGTGCCGAAACTGCGTAATATTCTCGGAGCCTTTCTCTTTTCCGGGGACGATGTGGAAAAGCGGGTTTCAGTGCTCTCCGGTGGTGAGCGCAATCGTTTGGCGTTGGCGAAACTGTTGCTACGACCGGCAAACCTGCTGTTACTTGATGAGCCGACCAACCATCTGGACCTGCAATCGAAACAGGTCTTGCTCGATTCCCTCAATAAATATCCAGGAACCATCGTTTTTGTCTCTCATGATCGCTACTTTGTTGATGAACTGGCCAGCCGGGTTCTGGAGGTTGGCAATGGCAAGGTGGAGAGTTATTTCGGCAATTACGAGGATTTCCTACGGACCAAGGATAAATTGGGCGACCACGGGCACAGTCAGCAGCGAGTTGAACAGCAGTCTGAACATGGCGACAACAACGTTTTACCCGAAGACAAGGATGCCAGGCGGCAGGCCCACGCTGAGCGCAAGGAGCTTCAGCGGAAAGAGCAGAAGTTAAAGAAAGAGTTGAAGGCTCTCGAAGCGCGGATCGGAATCCTTGAGGGGCAGGTTACCGCAGTGGAGAAGCTGATGGCCGATCCTGATCTCTATCAGGATCAGGATCGATGGAGGGAGTCGAGCAGTGAACATGCACAGCTCAAAGAGGAGCTTGATGTGGCATATGCTCGTTGGGAAGAGCTTCAGGAGTCGATGTGAACGGGGCCGGACTTTTCGTCGTCGTTGTTGCAGGTACGGCTGAAAAGGTTGGCAAATCTACGATTGCCAATAATCTCGCGGTTTACTTGAAAGCTATCAATGAGGATCTTCCCGTTACGGTACTCTCTTTCAGCAGTAAGGCGCGACTGGATGAGATGTTTGGGCTCGGAGAAGTCCGGGCTGGCTCGTTGTCTGAGCTTTTTACCACGGGCAGCCTGGAAAATGTTGCCTGCATGGGGCAGTTCGGAGTTGAATATCTGTCCTCTTGCGGCCCGCTACCGTCACTTGATGACCCGGCTCATCTCCGGCGGATTTTCGCTCAGGACGGACGATACGGGATTGTCGTAATCGATTCGGGAGATCAGGCAAGTGAACTCTGGCGTAGCGCAATCTGGGCTGCTGATCTTGTATTGTCACCAGTCTGCTCTCATGGTTCTCTGAGCCGATTGAGCGATTTGCGTCGTACTCTGATTGAAGGTGGTGGCTGTGCTGAAATGCTCTGGTTGCTTCCGAGCCGTATCGGAACGGAGAGTGCGGTCGATTCTCATCCGCTTCTTCGGTTGGCTGCCGATGAACGGGGTTGCCAGGTGCTCGCACAGGAACTGAGTAAGGACCAGCGGGTACACTTGCAGGCGACAGGCAAAGGGCAATCGGTTCTAACTCGTCTGCCGGGAAGCTATGTTCATGATGAACTTCGTCAGCTTGCCGAGTTTGTGCTGCAGAGATTTCTTGAAGGGCCTTCGGTGGAGTGTCGCACCAGGCGGATGCTTGATGATGGTCTCTTGCCACAGCGTGCTCGCAGGGTCGATCCGGCTTGTCCCATCTGTGGGAAACTGGCCGTGTGTTCCAGATCCCACTACCTTGAAGCTTTACCGAAACGGTTTCGTTGTCTGCTGCATGCCGAATGTCTTGCTCTTCTTCTCGAAGAGACCAGCATCTATTCATTTTTACCTCTGGAGGGACAACTTCTGATCAGAACTGGTATTGAAGGGAGAGGCTTACGTGGCGAAATTCGCCTGCTTCTGCTGGGTAAGGATGGTCAGTTTATTGAACAGCAACAGTTCGTCCCTGAGGTAAATACTGGCTGGGGGACTCTGTTGCGAACAGTCACCGGGCGTGGTCTGAATGAGCAGACCCCTGGGCTGTTGGCAATCTCGATTGAGGGAGGGGCCGTCGCTCTACTGACTCCAGGCCGACATTCTCTCTTTGCAAAACGGAGACGTAAAGCCTTTCGAAAGCTGCACAGTGGTGAGGGGTTTTGAATTTTCGGTCCCCTGTCGTTTCCGTTGTTGCCTTCGATCATTTCTTTAAAATGATACTTGTCAATAAGATTGACAATCCCTGATAAGTATTTTTAAATGTTTGGAGCCGTTTGTTGGTTGGATCCGTCAGTGAGGTTTTTGATGATTTTTCTCCCCCGAGGGACCCCGGTCAAAGAAAATGTTAATCCAGCAAGGGTGAACCTGCCTGAAGCCATGGAGAAACTGCATGGTGGTTCATTTTCCGGCTATTTACGGTTTGATGCCGCCAAAGGCACTGGCATCATTATCTTTGGAAAAGGCCGATTGGTCAGTGCGCTTTATCATTCAAGGATGAGTGGTAAACGATTGATTGCCTACGATGCGATTGCACGCGTTTTTGAAGTGTCGATTCTTGGCGAGGCGGTCCTCAATATATATCGGATCACCCCGGAACTGGCAATGGGGATTCATAGCCTGCTTCACGGGGATTGTGTGTATCAAGGGCAGGAATTGAAGGCTGTTGACATCCGCTCACTGCTCGACATGATCAAGCGGACCAGCCTGAATGGTTGCCTGCGGATCTACACCGACGAGAAAACGGCGCTGATATTCTATGAAGATGGCCACCCTCTCGGTTTTTTTCACGATGGTTCGGGTCAACTTGAAACTACAGCCGATGTTTCTTTGTCTGTTGCGAAGCTGCCGGGTGCCAAGCTGGATCTTCTTGCGACCAGAAACACCGAAGAGGTAATGCTGGCTGATCTTATGGCTTCTGCGGATCTGGGCCTTATCTGGCGTAAACTCCGTAAAAAACTGCTGACTGATTAAGGTTCATCGGTTGCTGTCACGCTCTCCCTCTCCTGCCTATGCCGCTGCTATGCTCTTTTTTGATCTGCACCCTCGTGGCTTTGCGACTCTTTGGTGGTGAGCGCTCATTGCTTTGAACTCTATTTTTGTTTATAGCCGATAGAAGTTTACATCGCCTGCTCTGCCTCGGAGCGGGGTATGGCCTATACTGGCCAGTGGTAGCCAGCGGACGATTTGCTTCTCATTGATGAGCCCTATTGCGATGCTTTATTCTTGACCCTTTCGATTGTTTCAACTATATGTAGGCGGGTATGTCAAACATTATTTTCTTGTTACTAAATTATTTCTATCGGAGGTTCCTCAATGAAAAAAGTGAATGCGCTCTTTACGGCAGTTGTCCTGACTTTGGTACTGACTGTCACTGGTTTTGCAGCTGACACAATCAAGCTTGGTGTTGCCGGTCCTCATAGTGGTGACCTGGCTCCCTATGGCATCCCGGCGATGAAGGCTGCGCAGCTGGTGGTTAAAGACGTCAACGCCAAGGGTGGAGTTCTCGGCAAGCAGGTCGAACTGTTGATCCAGGATGATCAATGCAAGCCTGAGATTGCGACTAACACCGCGACCAAACTGGTCACTCAGGGCGCTAACGTGGTCCTTGGACATATCTGCTCTGGAGCAACCAAGGCTGCTATGGGTATCTACAAGGATGCCAAGATTATTGCCATGTCTCCCTCCGCTACCAATCCTGCTCTAACCCAGAGCGGCGATTATCCCAACTTCTACCGCACCATCGCTTCTGACGACATGCAGGCTAAAATGGCTGTCGACTTCGCCATCAATAACCTCGGCATGAAAAAGATTGCAGTCATCCATGATAAAGGCGACTACGGTAAAGGGTTTGCCGAGTTCGCCAAAAAATTCATCGAGGCTTCCGATAAGGCTGAGCTGGTACTCTACGAAGGTGTTACCCCTGGTGCAATTAACTACGACTCAATCGTTGGTAAAATTCGTAAGGAAGGGGCTGACGCTCTGATTTTTGGTGGATATCATCCTGAGGCGTCCAAGCTGGTCTCTTCTATGAAGCGCAAGCGGGTAGATGCAATTTTCATCTCTGACGACGGCGTTAAAGACGAGAGTTTCTTGAAGGTTGCTGGCGACGCCGCTGAAGGTGCTTATGTTACCGGTCCACGTGATCTGTCCAGCATTCCTCTCAATGCCCAAGCTACTGCCGATTTCAAGGCCGCTTACGGTTCCGATCCTGGTGCATTCTTTCAGGAAGGCTACTCTGCCGCTATGGCACTGCTGAACGCGATTGAGAAGGCTGGCTCCACCGACTATGACGCAGTGACTAAAGCTCTGCAGAACGAATATGTTGAGACCCCTGTCGGCAAGATCAAGTTTGACGCCAAGGGTGATGCTGAAGGTGTTGGTTTCTCGGTTTACAACGTCAAAGGTGGAGAATTCGAAGAATTGAAGTAATGACGGGCCTGTTTAAATGATGATGTCAGATAGTCTTTAGTCTGCAGAATTGTCACAGAATAGTTCCTGCTCAGGGGGCCGGCATCCGCTGGTCCCCTGAACCTTTGTTACGGCAGCGAAATTGCAAAATGTTCCACATCGGTTTTTGATAGAAGTAAATAAAATATTGTCGACATGATATCCGGTTGTCGATCATCGCGATTTTCAGGAAGCGGTTATTTTTCATGGATTATTTTCTTGAACTTTTTTTTGGCGGTCTGACCCGGGGCAGCATTTATGCCTTGATAGCTCTTGGTTACACCATGGTCTACGGCATTATTCAGCTGATTAATTTTGCCCATGGTGAAATATATATGATCGGTGCTTTTGTCGCACTGATTGTCGCTGGAGTTTTGACCATTTATGGTTTTTCCGGAATTTCGATTCTGATTATTGCCGGGATTATTGCCGTTATCTATGCCAGTGCTTACGGCTACACTCTGGAGAAAATTGCCTACCGGCCGCTTCGGGGAGCTCCTCGATTGTCGCCGTTGATCAGCGCCATCGGCATGTCGATTTTTTTGCAGAATTACGTGTTGTTGGCTCAGACTCCGGATTTTCTGCCTTTTCCGAGCCTGATCCCTGATTTTACTTTTATGGAGCCGGTGGCCCATATCATCGGTTCACCGGAACTGGTGATCCTGATCGTAACCGTTGTTACCATGATCGGCCTGACAGTTCTGATCAAGTACACCAAGATCGGCAAGGCGATGCGGGCAACTCAGCAGGATATGAGCATGGCGCGTCTGGTCGGCATCAATGTTGACCGGGTGATTTCGGTCACCTTTATCATTGGGTCGGCTTTGGCAGCGATTGGTGGGGTTTTAGTCGCCTCCTATATCGGGCAGGTGAATTTTTATATCGGCTTTCTGGCTGGTGTGAAGGCTTTCACTGCTGCGGTCCTCGGTGGAATCGGCTCGATTCCCGGAGCTGTCCTGGGGGCATTGGTTCTCGGTTGGACCGAGAGCTTCGCCGCTGGATATATCTCCAGTGATTATGAAGATGTTTTTGCCTTTGGACTGCTGGTGCTGATTTTAATCCTGAGGCCTTCCGGAATTCTCGGCAAGTCACGAAAGCAGAAGGTGTAACAAAGTGACAAATATGTTGAAAGAGTTTAAACAGTCAATAGTGGTGACCATCTGGTTTGTGTTTCTTACTTTTCCGCTGATGGTTGTGCGCGTCAATACCATGGACAATATCGTGGAGTGGCGCTGGATGAATCTGGTGTGGGTGGCAATTTTCAGCTTTATCCTGTCTTATGCCTGGCGATATATGCTGGCCCGCCAACAGGTCAAAAAGAAAGATGCGGAGAGCGATGGCGACAGGCATGGCAAAATTCAGCTACTGCTGGAGGACATGTCTTTTCGCTATAAAGCGATGGTTGTTTTGCTGCTGGGTGCTCTGATCTTCCCGTTAGTCTTTGACACCTATCAAAGTACGATCATGATTTCAGCACTGATCTATGTCGTGCTGGGTCTGGGTTTGAATATTTCTGTCGGTTTAGCAGGTCTGCTTGACCTCGGTTATGTGGCCTTTTTTGCCGTTGGTGCCTATTCTTATGCGCTGCTCAACTACCATTTTGATCTGGGCTTCTGGGCCTGTTTACCTGTGGGTGGCATTCTCGGTTGCCTGTTCGGGGTGATCCTCGGGTTCCCGATTCTGCGCCTGCGTGGCGATTATCTGGCGATCGTTACTCTCGGTTTCGGCATGATAGTCAAAGTCGTGCTTGAGAATTGGAGTGAATTCTCATTCGGTCCGAGCGGTATTGCCAATATCGACAAGCCGGGTCTGTTCGGGATTGATATGGACCTTGCCGGATCAACA
The DNA here is from genome assembly GCA_035267105.1 of Geopsychrobacteraceae bacterium. Lineage (GTDB taxonomy): Bacteria > Desulfobacterota > Desulfuromonadia > Desulfuromonadales > Geopsychrobacteraceae > BM509. The sequence continues at coordinate 7,278 of DATFMC010000013.1, read as the reverse complement.
ATCTATATCTACTACATCATGGTTGCGATGGTTGTCTTTACCATTCTGATCACCATGCGCCTACGCAACAGCCGTATCGGCAGGGCCTGGATCGCTCTGCGAGAAGATGAGATAGCCTGTGTTGCCATGGGCATCGATATGGCTCGAACCAAGCTTTCGGCTTATGCCCTTGGCGCTTTCTGGGCCGGTATGGTTGGTGTTTTGTTCGCCGCTAAAACGACCTTTATTAATCCGGCCAGTTTTACATTTATGGAATCGGCGATTATTCTTTCGATCGTTGTTCTGGGCGGGATGGGCTCAATCCTCGGTGTCATCCTGGGAGCCTTTATCCTGATTCTTCTCCCGGAGTATCTGCGCGCATTCTCTGAATATCGAATGTTGGCGTTTGGCGCGGCAATGGTACTGATGATGATCTTCCGACCGCAGGGGATTATCAGTAATATCCGCCAGAAATATACATACAAAGGCGTGAAAGAAGAGACTGACAATGGCTGATAAACATAAATTACTTGAGGTTAAGGGTTTAACCATGGACTTCGGTGGCCTGCGGGCCGTTGACAGCGTCTCTCTCGATGTTCATGAAGGAGAAATAGCCGCTCTGATCGGGCCTAACGGTGCCGGAAAGACCACTTTTTTTAACTGTGTTACCGGGATATATACCCCGACCAAAGGGGATATTCTGCTGCATCCCAAAGGTGAGACAACCCGTCGTTTGAACGGGTTGAAGCCGAACAAAGTGACCGAGATGGGGCTGGCTAGAACCTTTCAGAATATCCGTCTGTTTCCTGACATGACAGTTCTGGAGAACGTTATGATCGGCCGCCACTGTCGTACCAAATCGGGAATCTTTCGTTCGATCCTCCGAGGCAAAGGGGTTCGTCAGGAAGAACAGCAGATCGTTGAGACCAGTTATGAACTGCTGCAAAAAGTCGGCTTGGCCGAGTTTGCTAACGAATTCTCAAAAAATCTTCCCTATGGTGCGCAGCGTCGACTTGAGATAGCCCGGGCGATGGCGACTGATCCGTTTCTGTTATTACTTGATGAACCGGCCGCCGGGATGAACCCTCAGGAAACAGCCGATCTGGATCAGTTGATCTGCAAAATCAGCGAGGAGGAAAAGATCGCGATCCTGCTGATCGAACATGACATGAAGCTGGTTATGAATATTTCCGACCCGATCTATGTCATGGAATACGGCAAGAAAATTGCCGAAGGGAACCCTCAGCAGATCAAAGATAATCCGAAAGTGATAGAAGCCTATCTGGGTGAAGAGACCGATGCTTGATGGCGAAGCCATCTCCTCTAAATTTATATGAGACAGATTATGCTTGAGATAAAAAATATTCAAACTTTCTACGGCAATATCCAGGCCTTGAAAGATGTTTCGATCAAGATCAATGAGGGTGAGATTGTTGCTCTTATTGGTGCCAATGGAGCGGGTAAAACCACGACCCTGATGTCAATCTGCGGCATTTCACCGCCACGTTCGGGTGAGATACTTCTGGACGGAACTCCCATCCACGGGATGTCAGCTGAGAAAATCGTACAGGAGGGGATCGTTCAGGTGCCCGAAGGCCGTCGCATCTTTCCGGATATGACGGTTCTGGAAAATCTGGAGATGGGTGCCTTTCTGCGCAACAATAAACAGCTGATTCAGCAGGACCTTAATTATGTCATGACTCTCTTCCCGATTTTGGAAAAACGTAAAAGTCAGCTCGGAGGGACGCTCTCGGGTGGGGAGCAGCAGATGCTCGCCATCTCACGGGCGCTGATGGCTCGCCCCCGGATTTTGCTGCTTGATGAGCCGTCGTTGGGTTTGGCACCGCTGATTATCAAGCAGATATTTGAGATTATCCGCCAGATCAATAAAGAGAGTAATACGACAATTTTTCTGGTTGAGCAGAATGCCAACCAGGCCTTGAAGCTGGCTGATCGAGGTTATGTTATGGAGAATGGCAACATTACCCTGGTCGATTCGGCAGATAATCTGCTGGAGAATGACGATGTCCGAAAAGCGTATCTGGGCATTTAGATCAGTCGCTGAGTTTTGATTGAAAAGGACCCCTTGGTGGGTCCTTTATTTCTTGTGCACAGTTGCCTGGAAGAACCTGGTCCCGCTTATGCTATTATAATGTTTCGGCTTGAAGTGTTTGTCATCTTTTGAGGGCGACAGGATGTGGGGTTATTTTACAGTCACCAGAAAGGTAGCCATCGGTTACCTGCTGATCGTGCTATTCAGCATGGCAGCCATCGGCTACGCGCTGTTGAATCTTTATGATCACACGAAGCGGACTGAAGATCTGGTTGGATCCCAATTCGAAGTATTTGTTCTTCTGCGTGATCTGAGTCAGAATCTGCTGGCTCAGGAAAAACTGGAAAAGCAGTTGCTCATTCTGAATGAATCCGAATTTCTTGAACTGCTTGAATTAAGGAATAACGATTTCGAGAAACTGAGTGGCAAGGTCAGAAGTACATTGCCTTCGGCCATTCAGGATAGAATTACCATCGCACTGAGAGATTATTCAATTGATGCCGCCCAGTTGCTAAAAGCTTTTGAACAGAGGGACTGGACTCATGCTGAAGAAATTTCCAGTCAACTGACCAGTCCATTGAGAAGTCGACTGGTTGATGTGCTGTCAGACGTGCGTGTGCAGCATCAACGCATCGTTGATCAGAACCTTCGGCAACTATCAGAGGAGAGTAGTGAGGCCTATCGACTGACGTTGCTGATCTCGCTGGCAGGGATTATCCTCTCCGCACCCGTTGCGCTAACTGTTATCAGCAGTATTCAACGCTCTGTCAGGGCACTGCAGAGGGCGACTCATGAAATTGCCGCTGGTAGCTTCGACTCACAGCTTGACATTAAAGGGAGCGACGAATTTGGATTGTTGGCGTTAGATTTTGCCAGCATGGGTCATAAACTTCGGGAATTGGAAATACTTCGTCTAGACGCTAATCCATTAACCAGCCTGCCAGGAAACCTTGCCATAGATCGTGAAATTGAACGACGGATTCATAATAACATCCCCTTTGCCCATCTTTATATCGATCTCGATAATTTCAAGGCTTACGGAGATCGTTATGGATATCAATCGGGGAGCGATGTCATCGCCCGTGTAGCAGAGTTGATTCAGGAAACTGTTGAAACTGAAGGGGCAGCTGATGATATGGTCGGCCATATCGGCGGAGATGATTATGTCATATTGACCCGTCCTGATCGTGCCGAGCCTCTCTCTGAACAGCTGGTCCGCAGGTTCGATCAGATGGTTCCCGAATTCTACTCTGAAGAAGATCGTAAAAAGGGTTTTTTTATCGGGAAGGATCGATATGGTGTTGAGCGCCAGTTTCCGCTGCTGACAATCTCCATCGCTATTCTCCATTCCGAAAACTTTGAACACCCGTCTTTGCTCGGTTTCAGTCGAGAGTCTGCACACATGAAAGCCCATCTCAAACATCTTGATGGTAGCAACTATCTGGTTGACCGCCGCAAGCAGTTTTCTTGACAGGATTGATTGCGTCTTTTTCCACCCTGCCTTGCATACGGCCTCCTGAAAATAGTTTCCGCCGATTATCGATGCTTTTTTACTTCCACCGGCGATCGCCGATCCTGACAATCAAGGTTGTCATGTAGTTGAGTTGGGTGGGCTTCCAGCCTTCCAGACTATCGATGATCAGTTCCCGCTCTCCTTGTTCTGCGCAACTGACAAGCTTGCTCGAACCGAGCAGTCCACGCCGTTTTAATATCCCCATCAGTTCATTTATGACACCTGCAGCCTTATAGAGGATCAGCGTCTCGCAGTTGTCCAGAGCATGATCGACAGCCTCCAGATTGGTTGCCGACATCAGGGTCAGTCGATCCTCCTGCAGCGTCAAAGGATCATGGAAACGACTGGCCCCTATCTGGAACGCACTGATACCAGGAACCAGGTGGATCTTTTCTTTAGAGATCTGATCCGCCAGTCCATGGAGCAGGTAACTGGTGGTTGCAAAGATCAGAGGATCGCCGATAGTGATCATCGCAATTGATTTTTTCTGCTCAAGTTGTTCCAGAACGTCCTGAGCGACATTGTTCCAGCGATCTCTGGTGCTGTCGGCGTTTCGTTGCATCGGGTATTTGATCGTCATCACCTCCTGACCGCTCAGGTAGGGGGCGATGGCAGTGAGCGCCAGTGAGCGGTTGCTCCCTTTCGCTTGCGGAGTCAGGATCACGTCAGCCGATTCAATGATCCGCATGGCGCGGATGGTCAACAGGTCCGGGGTGCCGGGGCCGATGCCGACAGCGTAAAAATGTCCTGGTTGAGCTTGCATTTTGTTATTTTCTCTCTCTGAAATAGCGGTTTAGTTGGAGTGCATTGTCGAAGCTTGTGCTGTTGGCGCGAGAATACTGAAGTTGTTCCACCTGCAGGTACTCGGCATTCAATGATTGATAGTGCCCACGTTTATCAGGTGGAGTCGGGTTCTGATTCATCGGACCCTCCTGCCAGATATAGACGTTTGGTTGCAGTACGAGCACCGCTTCAGGATTAAAGCGCAACATCTTGCGCTGACCGCCACTGACAAATTCACCGCCAGCCTTTGCTATGATGTCTGCGAGAATGTTGTCACTCCCGGCAATGGTCAGTGGCGCTTCGGTGATCTCGTAGATGACTTTTGGCGGGACCGCGACTGGTTTAATCTGTCGCAGCTTTTTGCGTTGTGTTTCGATCAGAGCCAGTGCTTGCTTTTCACGTCCAATCAGAATAGCCAGGCTGAGTGTCTGCTCCAAGATCTCTTCCAAGCTGTTTGGATTGTAGAAGAAAGTCTGTGCCTCGACCGTCTCAGCCATCCCTTTGGAAAAGAATTTGTTGGATGAAACCACTAACAGGTCTGGCTCCAGGGAGGTGATGATTTCAAGATTCGGACGGATATGGGATCCGACCTTTTGCGCATGGGGGAACTCCTGCACATTGCGGGTTTTTCCGACCACCAGTGCAGCAGCATCAAGCCTTTCGATGATGTCAGCTGCAGCCGGAGCCAGAACAACGATTCGTTGTGCTGCGACGCTAAAGCTGGGAAAAAGTAAAAGCAGCAGTGCCGCCAGTAACCTGGACATCGTAGGTCTCCGTCAGTAGTTCGGGGGTCAACTGTTCGCGACTGACGTCAGCGAGAAGGCTGCCCTGTTTCAAAAGCAGGAAACGTTCAAAGAAGCGTTCCGCCAGGTTGATATCGTGGACCGGGGAGATAACGGTTTCGTCCCGGTTGCTGAGCAGCTCAAAAATCTCCAGTGTGTGGCGAATATCAAGACTGGCGTTTGGCTCATCCAGATAGATGATCGGCGCCTGCTGGTTAAGCACCCGTGCCAGCATCACCCGACGTTTTTCTCCGCCGGAGAGTTGGCTGAACTGCCGATTGCGTAAGTGCAGCAGATCGAGCTTTTTCAGCTGTTGTTCGCTTAGCTCTTTGTCTGTCTCGCTGAAGCTGTTTCCCTGGGTGTGTGGAAAACGGCCAAAGAGGACCACTTCCTCAACACTGAAGGGGAAGATGAGATAGGAAAATTGAGTGAGCAGAGAAAACAACCTGGCGCGTTCCGCAACTGGAATTTGATGCAGGTCACGTCCGCTATATAAAATCTCCCCATGACCCAGCAGCATGCCGCTAAGCAAGTGTAGAAAGGTGCTTTTGCCACTGCCATTTTCTCCGAGAATGGCAACTTTTTCTCCCGGTGTGATCTTCACGTGATCCAATTGCAGCTGAAAGTCGCCTCTGCGAAAGTTCAAATTCTCGATCAGCAATTCAGCCATGCCAGAACCTTTCACGTCTGGTCTGCAACAGGTAGAGAAAGAAGACACCTCCAAGCAGAGAGGTGATGATGCCGACCGGCAATTCTGCACCCCCGGGGATGATTGAGCGCGAGGCGGTATCAGCCAGTATCAGCAGCAGCGCACCGAGCAGCGAGGAGAAAAACAGGTTTTGCTTCATGTCGCTGCCGAACAGGCTGCGGGCGACATGAGGTACGATCAGGCCGACAAAACCTATAATGCCGGTATGACTGACCGCCACGGCGACCAGCGCGGTTGCGCCGACAAAAGCGATAGTGCGCAGACGATCGACATTGACTCCAAGACTTTGTGCTGAATGCTCATCCAGCGCCAGTAGATTCAGTTGTAACGCTCGCCCCGCAAACAGCAGATAGGCAATCACCAGAACAGTCGTACAGAGCAGTAGTTTGCTCCAGTCGACAACGAAGAAGCCGCCCATCAACCAGAAGACGATAGAGGAAAGGGAATCCTCAAAGAAATACTTGGCAAAACTGATGACCGAAGAGGCAACGATATTCATCACCACTCCCGCCAGAATCATCGTCACCGGGTTGATAACACCATTTGTCTTTGACAATCGGTAGACGGTCATCAGCCCGAGCAGGCCAGTGATCAGGGCCGTGAGCGGGACCAGTGGCAGCGGCAGGCCGAAGGCGATTGCCAGCACCGCGCCCAACGCTGAAGAACTGGCCGCGCCGGTGGTAAAACTGTCAGCCAGCGGATTTTTGAGGGTCAGTTGATAAACGCTTCCGGAGAGACCGAGCATGGCTCCGATCACGGCGGAAAAGAGCACCCGGGGCAGACGCAGTGAGAGAAGAATGTCCCGCTCAACTGGGCTGGCATCAAGGGGGTTGATCGCCGTTGAGCCGATCAGGCAAGAGACGGACAGGGTGAACAGGAATATGATGATGAGCAGTTTTTTCAAATTTCAACCTTTGCCACAATGCGCCTGGCAACGAAAAATAACACCATAAGGATCATGCCCAGCACGGCAAACAGCGAAAAATTCACTGCAGCACCCGGAGTCAAGGTCGTCCGGATCAGCTGGGTTGAATAGGTCAGAGGGAAGATGCTGGCAACAGCCCGAATCGCAAGCGGCATTTGATCGACAGGAAAAAAGGTCCCCGATAAGAACATCATTGGTGTAATCAGAAAGGCATTGATGGTTGCCTGGTCGCTGTGACTTTTAACAATCATTGCCGCAATGAAGCCGAGCAGGGCGAAGATCGACAGATGAAGTAGCAGGGCAAGCAGAAAAGAGAGCCCCAATTGCAGCCTGACACCACAAAAGAGGCTGTAAATGCCGATGATAAAAACGGGAATCAGCCCCTTGGTGATGCCGTAGCAGACTTCACCAACGATGATTTGCCAGCGCTGCAGTGGTGCCAGCAGGTACTCTTCGAAGACTTTGAAGTAGAATCGGGAGATGTTGATCTCGGTGGCGATGCTGTAAGCCTGGTTCATACTGCTCATCGTCAGT
>DATFMC010000012.1:0-13722 GCA_035267105.1 Geopsychrobacteraceae bacterium | reverse complement strand
AACCCGGTTTTCCATTTCAGACTATCAACGTAGAATTGCGCGTGCCGTGCCGTTGAGCGAAATACTCAATTCACACCCTACCTGTTTTTATACCTAATCCGTTCAAATACTCTTTCATCCATAGGAAATTATGTTATTTTTCTAAACAGTTATGAATCAGTTTCCACCAAAGGGGGTATTTATGAAATATGTTCTTCCGGCTGTTGTTCTGTTTCTCACTTTTGCAGTTCCGGTTTTTGCTCAGTCAAAAGTCTGGGGCACAGCCGCCACCTCCTCCGGGTCGAGTACATCCAGTGTCTCAACCGCCAGTTCGACAACTGGCGCTGGCAACTCTTTTCCGCACATGTTTCTTGGTGGTGGTTTGGGCTTAAACTTCGGCGATGTCAGATATTTTGATGTTCAACCGATGATTGGAGTCAAACTGACCCCTCAGTTTTCAACAGGAGTCAGCTTACTTTACCGTTATCGCAAGGATACGCGCTATGCGCAGGATTTGAAGACGGAGGACTATGGGGGCACCTTGTTCGGTCGTTACCACGTTATTCCTGCAGTTTTTCTGCAGGCAGAATATGAGTATCTCAATTATGAGTACTATCGTTTTAATCTGAGCAAAAGCAGAGATGACTTCTCCAGTTTCCTTGCGGGTGCCGGGGTGTCTCAGCCGCTTGGTGGGAACAGTTCCCTCTATGCTTCTGCTCTCTATAATTTCTCTTACAATAACCCCGACAGTCCGTACGACAGCCCGTGGGTCTATCGCGTCGGCGTTAGTTTTGGCTTCTAGGGTCCCGCACGGAAGAGCTGCTTATACAATTTCAGGATTTCGCTCTTGGGAGTTCTTCGGGCAGGTCAAACAAGGACGGAAACACTTTGGCATGTTTTTGTTCAATAACATCCGGGCTGTTTTAATCGCAGCGACAATATCCCCGACTGTATAGTCGGCGAATCAGAGAACCGAAGATCGGGATTTCTGCTGCTCAATAAAGAGCTGCAACAATTCTCGATTTTCCGGGTTGACGTCGACAAATTCCACACCCATACCTACAGGCAATTCAGGCTTTTTAAGCCAGTCGGGGTGATTCACCCAGGCGACCCGCCCCTGGCAAAAGATGCGCTTTTTTTGCTCAGGAATCTGAAACTCCAGAGTCAAAAGGGTGTCGACAGTCAAAATAGCTCCAGTGGCAATAAAAAGACCGCCCTCACTGATATTCACGGTAAAGTTTTCGAGAAACTTTTTGGGCTGCAAGCCGAAGCTGACCATGAGGCTAGCGTCGATCCGGGGAAAAGCACGCTCAGCAATTGAAAGGCTGCTGACTGCGGCTGAGATAAAATCACTTTTGCGTACGGGCTTGTAAATTATATCACGACAACCCGCCTCCCGGCAGAGCTGCTCATCAGCATCACTTCCAGGTTGAAGAACCATAATGATGGGAATTTCTCGATTTTTTTCGTCCTGCTTGACGAGCCGACAGACTTCATCTCCGTTAATACCCGTCATATACAGGTCGAGGAAAATCAAATCCGGCTGCTCTTTTTCGACTAACTCCAGGGCTTCTTCGCCGCTACGTGCCACCACCAGAACGACATTCTCCCGGCGAAAAAAAGTCTTTTCCAATTCGAGAAAAAGGTCGACATCATCGACCAGAAGAATTTTGATTGAATGATCCCCGACACCCAAAGGTCGGCGAGAAGATATTTTATCCAAATTCATAGCAATCCCCTGTTAACGAAAGCGAACTCTTCTGACCTGGTCCAAACCAGAGAACGTTTTTATTAATTCTTCACTCAACGCGCCATCGGGATGACGAATCACCAGATCATAGCGAACCTCATTCAGCTCTCGATTCAGTTCAATTCCATAATCCGCTATACGTAGTCTATGGACCCCAAGGGCTTGTTCCATAGACTCAAGATCCAATGTGCCCGCTTCAGCATGAATTGTCAGCGTTCGGTAACGATCCTTCTTGAAGAAGCGTTCCAGTCTTTTCAGCACCAGCAAACTTGTCAGGGCGATAAGCGTTGTAACTATGGCAGCAAGATAGAGACCGCCACCGATGGCCATTCCTATGCCTGCAGCAACCCAGAGGCAAGCGGCGGTCGTCAATCCTCGAACGGCAAGCCCTTCTTTGATGATGACACCTGCGCCAAGAAAACCGATACCGGTAACAATCTGGGCTGCGACACGCGAAGGATCAAAGCGCACCGCCGATGAGCTGTCCAGAAAAACATATTTGAGATAATAGTGCTCAGACACCACACTCATTAAACATGCACCAACAGTCACCAGCAAGTGGGTCCGGAACCCTGCGGGACGGCCATGAATCTCCCGCTCCATACCAACCAGCCCACCAAGAAGAACCGCCAGCAGCAAGCGATACAGGATCGATAGTTCATAGCTGTACTGGGGTTGATCAAAAAACTCCATAGACCACCACGATCTTAAGTTGAGCGAGAAACAGAAGAGAAAACACGCTCTATATTGGAAGTATAGCAAATCTCTTCGGGCAGAGGGGTCTTCAGGTTGCGCAGTCCGAGGAATCTCCCTGGAGTTTGGCTAGGGCATGGGGTAAAGCAGGAAGGATGACCTCCAGATTCTCCCGCACCCCACGTGGGCTCCCGGGGAGATTGACGATCAGTGTCGCTCCACGGACCCCGGCCAGAGCACGCGAGAGCATGGCATGATGCGTTATTTTCAGACTGGCGGCACGCATCGCTTCAGCCATTCCGGGGATTTGATAATCAAGGATCGGCTCAGTCGCCTGGGGGGTCGAATCACGGGGGGTCAGCCCGGTCCCTCCGGTGGTCAGAATCAGGGCGAGATGTTCCCGGTCGGCCCAATCCTTGAGCAAGGCTGTGATAGCGGCCTGATCATCTGGCAGAATCTGAGAACAGACTATCTCTCCCAGGTGGCGTACCATGTCTGCAGCAACCTGTCCACTTTCGTCTTCACGCTCACCGCGCGATCCCTTGTCCGACAGGGTGAGTATGCCGATCCGGTATTGTGCAGACATGGACATCTTTTATTTATCCTTTGTTTTTGCTAAATACAGCCTTCTTGCTGCAACGGCAACGGCCTGTGGAATCTGTTTGCTGCGCCCGATCTCCTTAAGATCCTTTTCTGTCATAAAGCCGAGAAAACGCAGCGCCTTTTGCAGTGGGGTCCGCGGGTGGACGGACAACGCCTTCTTGATCTCGTAAAGTTTGACCCATTCCTTGTTCAACAGAATAATCCGGATCATATCATCACTGGCTGCCCGGTTTTTGGCAACCATAACGACCTCCCCATCAGAAATTCGAGCATTTTTCAATACAGCTGAGGTCACCAATTTGTTCGACTCGCGCAGCAACAAAGTCCGCCACTCCTTGTCACCCGTCATCGCCATCTTGATCTTCTCTGAGACCTTCATATCGAGCAATTGCTGATATTTTGTCAGCTCTTCTTCATCTTCCTCGTCGAAAGAATCTTCCATGTCAACGTCATCATCAGCGAAATCATCGACAGGCGCAGCTTCCGTAACCGGGGCGGAACATTTCTCATCATGAGCAGCTACAACTTCCGGTTGCACCGGTTTCCATCCCAGGCTAAGTTTCAAAGCCTGATCAGCATGCGGATTTTTGATAATCAGGGTTTTCAACGCTGGTGACTTGAGCATTGCCTGATCGTTGTTGGCAAGGATATCCAGGACTTTTCCAGATGCCTTTTCGGCGAGAAACAGAAGAGTTCCAAGAGAGGCCAACCGGCTGGTCAGGAGTGGCCCCATGACCTCCGGGTCATGATAACGGATTCGTGCGACCAGTTCCAGAATCTCCGGAATAACGTCGTCCTGAGTTATTGCAGATACCAGAATCCCCGGAGAAAGATCTCTGAGAGTTTTCAGTGCCTCTTTCCTCAGTTCCTCGTCCGAGCCGTGACAGAAGATAAACAGAACCGTCACCAAGTGCGGACCGGAGATCGGTAAAGAACCGCTAGCGGCCGCGAGTTTTGCCTCGCGGCCGTTCCATTGCTGCATTATTTTTTTTACTTCGACCGGAATTCTGACCTGTCTACTCTTGCGGGTGTTCTCTTCGGACAATCTTTTCTCCACAGCGCATAATTTTTGTTCGATAAAGACCGTCTAGTTTTTCTTGATCACCAGAGTATCAAGCCCTTTTTTTCTCGCTTTCTCTGCAATAACCTCAGCTTCACGGGCGTTAGAAAAAGCCCCGAATTGAACCGTCTGGATCGGGACAGCAACCTCGACAGTCTCTTCATCAAGATGGATATCGTGCTGGTAAAGCAGATCAGAATCGCTCCGAGCCCGATCCAGACCATAATAGGATCCGGCGTAGAGTGCCATCTGATCACCTTCCAGAAGCAAAAACGCCGAAGGGGCGAGCTTTTGCAGTTCGATCAGTTTTTGACGAGCAACTTTCTCTGGATAGGCACCAACACGCAGGCGAGTCATGGAAACATTCTTTTTGCCGTCCAGGACAATCGGCTCATAGCCGAGACTCTTGACCAAATCCAGAGTCCGTACCAGGTTCGACTCCAGAACGTATGCACCTATCTGTAAAACATATGGGCCCTTTGGCATGGGCGAAGTCGCTATTTTTTCGAATTTTTCTTCGCTGTTTACTGCTGCGACCTCAGCTTCGGGCTCCGGTTTCTTCTCAGCGACATCAGAGGTTGCTTCCCGCTTCGGAGCGTCCTTGGCAGGTTGTTCCGCTGCCGGCTCATCAGCAGCTACGACAGGTTCCGACTCGGCCGCTGCGGCAACGACTGCAGCTTCTGGCTGTTTCTTAACCGGTGTACCAACGACTTTCTCTGTTGGCATAACGACATCTTCTACGGCCTGCTTCTCAGACTGTACCGGTTTACGCTCGGGAATTTTCAATTTTTGCGGCTTGGATTGAACAACTTTCGGCGGTGCAACCGGCTCCGGCGCAAAGAGCATATCTCCCAGATAAAAATAAGCCGCTCCAAGCGACAGAACCACCAGCAGTAGCAGCAGAAGAATCCGTTGGCGTGAACCACTCTCGACCTTTACCGGAACCTCCTGATAATCAACGGATTCATCATCCACATTTGCTGAGTGCTGCGGTTCGGCCTTTTTAGAATCCTCCTCATTCGCCTCGAAGAAAAAATCCTCATCTTGCCCTTCGGCTGAACTTTCCTCTCCCGGGGGATCAACATCAAACAGGTCATCCCGCTTACTCATAGATTCCTCCTTGTAAATCACGGCCCACTAGGCCAGACAAACTGAATAAAATCGAGGCGCCTCACCCGGAGGGGATGAGACACCTCTGGTTATTCAATTGAATTATTCAGTCCCCTGCTCGGCCAGAATCCTGGAGGTCTGATGCGATGGGACTTCTTCATACTTGCTGAACTCCATTGAGAACATGCCACGATCCGAGGTCAAGGAACGTAACTCCGGAGCATAGCGCAAAACCTCGGACATGGGAACTTCTGCTTTGATCAGCTGGCTGTTAGCCTGTGGCTCAACACCAACGACCTTGCCTCTTCGTGAGTTCAGGTCGCCGATAACGTCTCCCATGCAATCGTCTGGAACGGTCACTTCCATCGACATGACCGGCTCGAGCAGGATCGGCTGACACTGCTCCATCGCCTTTTTGAAGGCCATGGAACCCGCGACTTTAAATGCCATCTCTGAAGAGTCAACGGAGTGATAAGATCCGTCATAGAGCGTAATCTGAACGTCGACGACCTGATTTTTGGTCAGAGGTCCCTGCTTCATAGCCTCCTGAATCCCTTTATCTACTGCGGGGATATAATTGCGCGGAACAACTCCGCCAACTACTTTATCAATGAATTCGTAGCCGCTGCCGCGAGGTAAGGGTTTGACTTCAATCCAGACATCGCCAAACTGGCCACGGCCACCCGACTGTTTTTTGTATTTCCCCTGGACCTGGGCGCTGCCTCGAATGGCCTCACGATACGGAACTTTCGGTTCTTTAAGTTCGACTTCAGCCCCATACTTACGCGCCAGGCGTTCAACGGCAACCTCCAGGTGGACTTGTCCCATTCCGGACAGAACCATCTCGTGGGTATCGTCATCGCGGGTGATTCTGAGGGCAGGATCTTCTTCCATCAACCGCTGCAATCCGGTGTAGATTTTATCCTCATCACCCTTCTTTTTGGGCTCAAGTGCAAAGGAGATGATCGGTTTGAGCGGAAGGATCGGTTCATACATAATCTGCTGCTTCAGATCGCACAGAGTATCACCTGTCGCGGTATATTTGAGTTTGGGAACAGCAACGATATCACCGGCTACAGCCGTGTCGATGGCAACCTGCTTCCTGCCTTCCAGTTCAAGGATGCTGCCAATGCGCTCTTTTTCTCTCTTGTTCGGGTTGTAGACGGTCATATCGGGGGTCAAAGTTCCAGAATAAATCCGGAACAAGGACAATTTCCCGGCATAAGGGTCATTGATAGTTTTGAACACCATGGCCGAAAAAGGATCATCCTCTTTCGGCGCCCTTTCCACAGGCTCATCATTGGCATCAACACCCTCTTGCACCCCCTTGTCAACAGGCGAAGGCAAACATGCCACAATGTAATCAAGCAATTGACGAATCCCGACATTGGTCAGAGCACTACCACAGAAGACCGGAGTAAAGACTTTGGTCAAAGTCCCCTCACGAAGGCCATTGAGCAACTCTTCCTGGCTCAATTCTTCACCTTCAAGATATTTCTCCATCAACTCGTCATCTGACTCGGCGATCGCTTCCACCATCTGCTCACGCAGGGATTCAGCTTCAGCCATAAGCTCTGCAGGAATCTCAACCTCGTCGTAAGTCCCTTTTTCGTCGAACTTGTAGATTCGGGCCTTCATGGTCAGCAGATCGATGGTCCCCTTGAATTCCTCTGCGGCACCAATCGGCATGGTGACGATGACCGCCCTCGCGCCGAGAGATTTTTCCATATCATCAACTGCTTTGAGAAAATCGGCACGTTCCTTGTCCATTTTATTAACAAAAGCGATCCGGGGAACTTCGAAGTCATCACACCAGCCCCAAATCTGCTTGGTCTGTGATTTGGTGCCAGAAATGGCCGAAACGATCACTACCGCCCCGCCCAGAACGCGCAGGCAACGCCGGGTGTCATGCAGAAAATTGCTGACGCCGGGGGTATCGACGATGTGCAGGCTATGTTTGTTCCAGGTGCAATGATTCAGACTGGCACTAAGCGTAATGCCGCGTTTTATCTCTTCTTCCTCAAAATCCATTGAGGACGTGCCGTTGTCAACCTTTCCCAGTTGAGCGGTCATCCCGGTATTAAACAGGATAGCCTCGACCAGGGAGGTTTTCCCGGCACTGTTATGTGCCACAATTCCAAGGTTTCTCAACATCGATGTATCGTACTTGCTCATGATCGCTCCTTTTCTATTTTAAGTAAAAGGGAACCTGCTGGAGTTAACTGTATAAAAATATGCTCCAATCGGTCGACGCCTGGCGCGTCGCAAACAATCTGGCGAAAAGCTCAGAAAACCGTCAGTCTGTCTTTTGAGATAACACCGGGGAATTCCGATTCCGACAGTATAAAAGATATAAACCTTCCAGTGTCAGGTAAGGTTCGATCAGATCGATCGAATCTGTCGCCTCGGCTATCGGAGGAGCAAGCCCACCGGTCGCAATAACGGTTGGTTCAATCGTCAGTTCCTGTTTCATCCGACTGACGATCCCCTCAACAAGCCCTACATAACCGAAAAAGATTCCAGCCTGCATACTGTTGACCGTGTTCTTGGCAACAATTTGAGCGGGGCGAGAAAACTCGACGCGTGGCAGTTTGCTGGCTCGCTCGAAGAGTGCCTCTGAAGATATTCCGATCCCTGGCGCAATCGCTCCGCCCTGATATTCTCCATCAACCGAGATAACATCAAAGGTCGTTGCCGTGCCAAAATCGACCACAATCAGTCCACACTTGCATTTATCGTAGGCCGCCACCGCATTTACAATCCGGTCAGCACCGACCTCCCTGGGATTATCATACTGGATCGGCATCCCCGTCTTGATCCCAGGACCGACCACATAAGGGGTCAGGTTACAATACTGTTTACAGAGCCCTTCCAGAGTATTCAACATCGGCGGGACGACGCAAGAAATCATGACATCTGACAGGTCAACAAAAGCAATTCCCGCCAGACGGAAAAGATTGTGAAGGAGCATGGCATATTCATCCACGGTCCGATATTTGTCTGTAGCAACCCGCCAGTTGCGTTCCAGAACCCCATCCCGGTAAAGCCCCAGGACAGTATTGCTGTTTCCAACATCGATCACCAAAAGCATTAAAAATACACTCCACTTTATTACTTTCAGAGATCAGGTTTCAGGTCAGAGCACACCTGGCCCGAAACCCGAATCCTGAAGTCTGACAACTTTTTTTACAAAACTCTCACATCCCCGGCAAGAATACGCTCAATCTGTCCATCTTCCAACTGTAAACGGAGAGCGCCATCGTCATCGAGGCCAACCACCCGCCCCTTCCTTATTCCCGGGTTCTGATCGACCTGCACGTCACGATCGAGCAGGTCGGAGAAACCTTCCCAACGCCGGCGAATCGCCCAGAACCCTTCTTCCAGATAGATACGATAAAGATCGTCGACCCGCTGCAGCAGGAATCGAACAAAATCGAGACGTTCTACTGTCGCACCACGCTCCAGCATAACCGAGGTAGCAGGGTAACGCAGGTCCGCCGGGAACTGCTCTGCCGTCATGTTCAGATTAATGCCAAGGCCGAGCAGAACAAAATGGACCTGCTCGGACTCGGCACTCATCTCATTCAACATTCCGGCGATCTTCTTCCCCTCGACCAGAAGGTCGTTGGGCCATTTGACACGAACTGGAAGTTGATATAATTCGATCAAAGCTTCGGCCGCTGCCACAGCGGTCAAAAATGTGAGTTGAGGAACCTGCTGAGGAGGAATCTGCGGGCGTAACAGAAGGGAACAGTAAAGATTAACTCCAGCGGGAGATTCCCAGCGCCGCCCAAGACGACCTCGGCCAGCACTTTGCCGGTCAGCCACGAGAACGGTCCCTTCCGCAGCACCCTGCTCAGCCATGTGTCGCAAATCCTGATTGGTTGAGCCGGTATTCTCCAGACAATGAACAGCCCAGTCGAGCCTGCAACCCAGGTCCTTCTCGATATCGGAGGCCAGGAGCAGATCAGGACCATTAATCAGTCGATATCCCTGTGAACGTCGCGCTTCAATTTCGAAGCCAAGTTCACGCAACTGCTCAACTTGTTTCCACACTGCGGCCCGCGAGATATTCAGTGTCTGGCTGACTTCCTGCCCGGAGAGATATTCTCCCTCCTTACTGCGGAACAGGCTGAGAATCTGATCACGTGAGCTCAAAATAACTCCCTGCAAAGGGGAAGACTTGTTACGAATCGAACAGCATAGAGATATCTGCACCCCTGACCGAATGGGTCAGGCTGCCGACGGAGATAATATCGACGCCGGTCTCGGCGATTCCGCGCACCGTTTCCAGGCTCACTCCACCGGAGGCCTCGACCAGAGCCCGCTTGTCGATAAAGAGAACTGCTTCAGTCATTTCATCCAGACCCATATTGTCAAGCATGATGATATCAGCTCCGGCTTGCAGCGCCTGCTCAACTTCTTGTATATTACGGGTTTCGATCTCAATTTTGAGAGTATGGGGTAGCTTTTGCCGCGCCCGGCTGATCGCAACCTCGACCCCCCCTGCGGCGGCGATATGATTTTCTTTAATCAATACCCCATCGAACAGACCGATGCGGTGATTTCGTCCACCCCCCATCCGTACGGAATACTTATCGATCGCCCGCAGCCCCGGAACTGTTTTTCGGGTATCGACGATCACGGCATTGGTCCCTTCAACCTCCTTGACGAACGCAGCAGTGATAGTTGCGATACCGCTCATTCTTTGCAAAAGGTTCAGAGCGACCCGTTCCCCCTGCAGCAGGAGGGAGGCCGAGCCCTTGATCCAGGCCAGAACATCACCACGCTGAATCTGCTGTCCATCCATAAGTAATTTTTCAAATGCCACATCGGGATCAAGAACAGAAAACACCTTGGCCGCAACATCGATTCCGGCGAGATAAAAATCTTCTTTTGCCACCAGCTCGGCGCGTGCTGAGGTTCCGGGGGCGATTGTCACCTCGGTGGTGATGTCACCCAGCCCGATATCTTCTTCTAATGCGGTGCGAACAATTCGCTCTATTTCAAACATGCCCTGACTCCAGTGTGTGTCAATTCTTCACCCCGGAAAACGAGGTTTTACCCAGTTAAAATTTTTTACTGTATAGCACAGAGGTCGACCACCTGCAACCGGAAACCCCCCGCCCACGGGGATAAATCCCCTTTACATTTCGATGGCTTGTGTTAAATATGAGTGCAATCAATATATAGCATTCAACTTCAGGAGTCTTTCATGTCCCATCAAATGAACCCACTACTTATTATACTTTCGTTCTTGTTGTTAGTGGGCGGCTGTGTCAGTAAAAATACCTACCAACAGAAAGTCAATGAAGCTGACCTTCTCAGCCGTGATGTTGCTCAGTTGCGAACTGAAAAGAGTGACCTCAGCACCGATATATCAGAACTGGAAATGCAGCTGTCCAACCTCAACCAGAGGCTGATTGACGCTCTCAACCAGAATTCTGATCTACAGCGGACTCTGATCAATACTCGTGCTGATCAGACCCGAAAAAGCCAGACGTTCTCTCATCAGCAAGCGGAAATGGAGGAACAATCCGCCCAACTGCAGCAAGCAAACGAACAGCTTCTGCTTTCTATCGAACAACTGCAACAGGAAAAGCTGAAACTGGAGCAGCAGTTGGAACGTGAGAAAATTGCTCGGGAAGCACGCCTGGCAAAACTGAAGAACACATATGATCAACTGGTCGGAGCTCTTGAAAACGAGATCGAGCGTGGTGAAATTACCATCACAAACCTGGAAGGGAAACTCTCCGTCAACCTGCTGAGTCAGATCCTCTTCGATTCGGGCCAGACCGATGTCAGCGCAGAAGGGAAGAAGTTGCTGAGTAATCTGGGGGATGTGATCAACAAATCACCGGACCGGGCCTTAAGTATTGAAGGACATACCGACAATGTCCAGATCAGCTCTCGTCTGAAAGAGCAATACCCGACCAACTGGGAACTCTCCACAGCCCGTGCCACCAGCATTGTTCACTACCTGCAGGATGTGGTCGGCATATCGGGCGACCGCCTGTCGGCAACCGGCTTCAGCGAGTATCGCCCCGTCGCCGACAACGCCACCAGTGAAGGACGAGCAAAAAACCGGCGCATTCAGATCAATCTGACCGCTTATAAAGCACCCGATTTTCAGCCAGAAGGCACGAGCGGGCAACAGGAGGCTCCCTTGACAGGGTCCGACTGACTGCCGTATAAGTTCGATACTGAATAAATAATGTTCGTCGGCCAAGGGAAGAGAGGTGAAAGTCCTCCGTGGACCCGCCGCTGTAAGCGATGACGAAGAGCCAAATTGCCACTGGTTTCATGGCCGGGAAGGCGGCTCCAAGGACGATTCGCAAGCCAGAAGACCTGCCGTCTCGAACCATCCAGTCGTAACTCCCCGGGATTTAGGGATACTGGACCGCAGAACGCTTCTAAAAACGGATGAAGCCCGCACGACAGGCCAGTTGTGCGGGCTTCTTTCTTCTTCAGGTACCAGGCGTAAGAAAAGTGAAGTAAACCTCCAACGGGCCCACCACTGCAACGGGGACTTAACTCTTCGATGCTATATCCGCTGCCGCATGTTTCAACTGTGGAAATCAGGTCTAAAGGATGGGACGCCCCCCCCCGATACTGTTTCCGGGGGCCAATATGCGCCGCAAGGAGGAAGAAAAAAGTGAAGCACTGCATCCTGACACAACTGCTATTATCCATATTCGTCAGTCTACTGCTCTGCGGAGGAGGTTTCGCCATGGACGCAAAACCAGAGAAATCAGCTATCGTCATCGCTGCCTTCGGCACCAGTTATCCCTCCGCTGTCGATTCACTGTTGGCAATCGTGCGCGATATCGAAGCGAAATACCCTGAGACACCAGTCCAGATGGCGTTCACCTCGAATATCATCCGCAAAAAATGGCATGGCCGGGCTGACAACAAAGAGTACCGTCAAAAGCATCCGGAGGTACCGGAATATTTTTACCGGATCAAAAATGTCCTTGGCACTCTGGCTGATTTTCAGGATCAGGGCTATAGAAGTATAGTCGTCCAGCCGACCTTGCTGACTCACGGCGAAGAATATCTCGACGTTCAAGCCTACCTTGAGGGATTGATGGCGATCGACACTGTCAAGGAGCGTTGGAAACCATTTGAACGGCTGGCCCTCGGCCGACCATTGATGGGGAGTTGGGGCGATAAGCATCCTTATGAACACGATCTCCAGCAGCTGACTGAAGCAGTCGCTGAGGACGTGAAACTTGCTGAGCAGCAACAAGCTGTGCTGCTCTATATGGGGCATGGCAACGAGCACCTTTCCACTGGACTCTACTACGAATTCGAACGATTAATGAATCAACGCTATCCGCAGCTTACAACAATCGTTGGCTTGGTTGAAGGTCATCCGGACTTTTCTGAGACCCTGGAAAAGCTTCAGAAGTCGGGAAGAAAAAACGTTCTGCTCAAACCACTGATGGTGGTAGCCGGTGATCACGCATCGAAGGACATGGCTGGCAATGGGGCTGATTCGTGGTCGTCTCAATTAAAAGCGCTAGGTTTTGGCGTCCGGCCGATCATGCAGGGATTGGGAGACAATGCTGCTGTCCGTGCTCTATTCATCAGCCATTTACATGATGCAGCTGCGGAGGCCGGGCTTGAATTGCGCTGAGACGCTCGGCTGTAATGGTCGGCCCTGCGAGATTGAAGTCGCTGGATTGACCCGTACCTTTGGCAACACCACAGCGGTCGACGGTATTGAATTCCGTGTCGGTCGTGGTGAGCTGTTCGCCTTTCTTGGTCCGAACGGCGCTGGCAAAACCACGACTATCAACATGCTGACCGGTTTGCTCAAGCCTGATGCTGGTGAGGTGCGCTATCATGGTGAACTTTTCGATTCGAAACACCTGTCTGTCAAACGCCTGATTGGCGTAGTCCCGCAACACAACAACCTCGACCGCGAGTTAACCGCCGCCGAAAACCTGCTGATTCACGGCCGACTGTTCGGCATGAGCGGCAAGGAATTGCAGCATCGGATCGATATCTGCCTGGAGTTCGCCGATCTGTCCACGAAACGGGACATCCCGGCCGGAAAGCTCTCGGGGGGAATGAAGCGTAAACTGGTCATTGCCCGCGCCCTGCTTCATCAACCGGAGATTCTATTCCTTGATGAACCGACCGTCGGCCTCGACCCGCACAGTCGCCGTAAGATGTGGGCTTTTTTACGCCGCATCAACCTGGAACAGAACTGCACCGTTTTTCTCACCACTCACTATATCGAAGAGGCTGATGCCTTGGCAGACCGGGTCTTGATTATCGATCAGGCCAGAATTATCGCTTGCGGCACACCTGAACAGTTAAAGAGATCGGCAGGTAATTTCGTGCTCGACATCTACGCTGAGGAGGAGATTCAAAGCGAATTTTTCGAAGAGCGGGCGCAAGCGATGCAGCGCCTGGAACAGCTGGACACCTCAGTAAGAATACGCGAGATCACTCTGGAAGATGTTTTCCTGCAACTGACCGGCAAAAGGATCGAAACATGATGCTGCACGGTGCGCGC
>DATFMC010000011.1:0-13426 GCA_035267105.1 Geopsychrobacteraceae bacterium | reverse complement strand
TGGTCAATATGTTTCTGACTTTCCGGAAGAATATGATATTTAGGCAGGAAATCGTGTTCAATATCGACTGAACCCTGTTTACTCGGCAGCGCTCGCACGTGGCCGTAAGAGGCCAGGACCTTATAGCCCTTACCGAGGAATTTCTCTATAGTTTTCGCCTTGGCAGGCGACTCGACAATCACCAGTGATTGTGCCATTCGCTCCTCATTACTTTATGTGAAATGTTTCAAAGACCTAGCAAAAAGGGCTGCACAATTGCTGCAGCCCCGACTGGGTCAATGGTAGATGCGTGACCAGTCACTGTTAAAGAAACAATCTATTTCCCTTTGCCACAGATCGTTGGAGTGTGACAGCAGGGTCAACGCCGAGATCAGCTTGATCTCCTGAAGGTTGATCTGGTCTTCCGCAGCCTGTACGGCCCGCTCAATAACCTCTTCCTGTGCTTCGTCAGACAGAATGCCCAGGGTTCTCAATCGCACCAGAAAACCGAGAGCTTCCGGCGTGATCGCTTGTCGTTCTTCACGGCTGAAAACACGATAATTGGGATAGTTCAGTGTCACCTCTTGCGGTCCTGTAGCTCCGGGTTGCAGGGCCACTCTCTCCATCCAGGAGAAAGCGTCGTTGATCTCCTCTGCTTCAAACCCGACTGACAGCAGTTCGCTGATCAGGTCCTGTTCGCTGATGGAGGATTCTTCGGAACCCAAAACATATTTGGCAATCAGATTAACAATCGCCAGGACTCGTTCGCGCAATAGAACCTCTTTTATGGAGTCTGTCACCCTTGAAAATACGCTGTGAATCTTCCCTGTCTGCATAAGTTTTACGGCAATTGGCCACGAATATAATAGCGGCCGGGCAGTGCCTGTACTCTGCCCAGGAGTTCTAGGTCGAGTAAAATAGCCGAAACATCCATGGGAGTCAAGTCGCATTTCCGCCCGATTTCATCGATATGTCGCGGCTCTGCATCAAGTTGATGGTAGATTTTACGCTGTTTTCTGTCCAGCTGTTTGATGAAGGCAGAGTCAGATGCCTGTTGTTTTGCCGATGGAAGTTTCGGCCAGAGGAACTGCAGGATATCGTTTGCATCGGTCACGACCTGGGCACCTTCCTTGATCAGCCGGTTAGGTCCGCTACTGGTGTTGCTTTTGACTGCGCCAGGCACGGCGAAAACGTCCCGGCCCTGCTCCAGGGCAAAGTCGCTGGTAATCAGCGACCCGCTCCCCTCGGCCGCTTCAACGACCAGCACCCCTCGGCTGAGTCCGCTGATGATCCGGTTTCGTCCGGGGAAGTGGCCCGCCAGTGGTGGAGTGCCCGGTGCGTATTCCGTGATGATGGCATTCTGCTCAAGAATGCGATGGAACAGTTTCAGGTTTTCCGCAGGGTAGACACGATCGATCCCGCAACCGAGCACGGCAACGGTTGATCCATTACCGTCCAAGGCTCCCAGATGGGCTGCTGTATCGATCCCGCGCGCTAATCCGCTGACGATTGTGATTCCTCGTGATGCCAGTTCAGCAGCCAGCTCACGGGTCAACTGCAGCCCGCCGGGAGTCGCCTTGCGCGAACCGACGATGGCAAAGGCGTCCTGCTCAGGGAGCGTACCACGAACATAGAGTATTGCGGGCGGGTCATGGATCTGTTTGAGCTGCGCGGGATAAACATCGTCCCAGAAGGAGACGATTTTGACGTCCAGATCTTCCAGAAGCCTGCGAGTCTGGCGGAGCAGGCCGATGTCGAAATTTCTGATTGCGTCGATGGTTGATGTGGAGAGATGGGCCTGCTGCTGCAGGTGGGTGGGGGAGGCGTCCAGGGCTGCAGCAAAAGAACCAAAGCTCTCTCGAATCTTGAATAGGGAGATTCTGCCCACCCCCGGGGTAAGATGAAATCTGAGTAGCTCGAGATTGTTCTGTACCATGTTCCCCCCTCCGGCTGAAGATAATAAAGAAAAAGGACTGAACCGGGTCCAATCCTTTTTCTATCAGTATCCTTAACCGAAAATTTTATTCGACGATGGTCATGACGTTATCACCGCGAAAGATGGTTTTCACACTCTTGAGAATAAGCGCTGCTGAGGTTTTGGCGCGTGTTTCGATGATAACAGCAGCTCCCAGCAGGTCATCTGGAAGTGGTGCGTCTGCTTGCTGTAATCCCTTTTCCGTTATTGTGCGCGGTCGGGTGATGTAGAGCATGTTTCCAGCCCAAAGGCCATCTTCTGCACCGAGATCGACAAAGACCACATCATGCTGTCCCTGAGTCAGTTTTTCCGAATAGGCAGAGAGAATATAGCCCGTCATCTCATTCTCAGACTTTTTCAGCGAGATTTCCATGACCTGCGGGGTGTAGGGATACAGCTCTGCTCCTCGTTCGACTTCACGAAAAACCTTGTCGATTCTGGCCGTGACGTACCCATTACCGACGCCGGTGATCTGGAGGGTTCCGAGGTCATACATCATGTTGCCATAGGTCTCTTTGGTGCTCGGGTGAATGACGAGATTTCCCCTCCTGTAGATGCCGTACGTATCACCAACGTTGACGGTAGAGATGTCTTCCATGCGCAGGAATACCATATCATTCTGAGTCAGCAGGGTCCGATCATCAACCGAGTCGACAATGATTCCGAGTGGTTTTGCGTCAGAGGTGATGAAACCTCCTCCCCCGCCGGTTTTGAAGACAGTTTCAAGCTCTGGTTCTAACTGTTCACTGATCGCTTCAGGTTGGGGCGCCTTTTCCGCTGCCGTGGCTTCAGCAGCAGTCTCTTGCTCTTTCGGCAGAGTATAGGTGGGGACGATAATGACACGACCATCGTAGATGCGAATTTCCTGCCCGGGATAAATCAGATGGGGATTGGTGACCTCTGGATTGTTGGACCACAGATTCGGCCAGTAGTAGGGGTCGTTGATGAATCGTTCTGAAATCCCCCAGAGGGTGTCCCCTTTCTTGATAATGTAGGTTTGCTCTTTTTTCTGGTCCTGCGCAAAAACCGGCAGGGCAGAAAACGATGCCAGCAGCAAGGTTAGCAGCGATAGCCAGATGCAGATCTGTTTAGTCATCGATTCCCTCGTATGTCGGAGCATTAAAAGTGTGACCGCAGATGCGGATCACTGGGACTGATCGCTCCGGTTAAATTGTTGTGCTTCCCGGCTCTCCGGGAATCGGGTGCGCAACTGGTGGAGAATATCTTCGGCCTGTTCAGCGGCGTTCTGCTGAAGGTATAATTGCGCCAGGCGGGAAAGAGCCGCCGGTGCTTTGTTTGCCTGATCCGGATTGTTGGCAATCAGAAGAAGATTCTCTTCGGCCTGTGTGTTCTGACCCAGCGCGAGTTCCGCTTCAGCCAGCCAGTAACGGGCATTTGGCGCATAATTGTGCGCTGGGAAATTGTCCAGAAATGAGTTGAAGCCGTTTTTGGCGAACTCATAGCGTCCCATGGTCAGGGCCGAAAACGCTTCCAGGTAGCTGCTCGCGGCAGCAACCAGATCTGCTATTTCATCGGTGGCCGCAACCGGCACTGGATCTTGCTGAACGCCATCATCAGCGGTTGGTTCTGCTGGTGATTCGACCGGAGGCTGCCCTTGCAGTTGGGCCAACTGTTGCTGGATAAACTGCAGGGTTTGCTGCTGCTGTAGCTGTTGTTGTTTGAGCAGCGCCATCTCTTTTGACAGCGTGGGACTCGTCGCAGGTGGTGGGGCACAGGCACTCAGAACCCCTGACAGGAAAAGTCCGGCAATCAGCGCTGCCGCATGAAACTGTTTTCGTTTAATCGGTGTCGTATTTTTCATTCGCTGCCTGTCTGTTGTTAATTCAGTAAAAATTATAGACTTATTAAGAGGTTGTCAAGTTTGAAAGGTGTATCGATAAAGATGAGTTGGTTGAGGAATAGATGGCTGCTGCGCCTGCTGGACTGTTGTGATATGCTCCCTGCTTCCACTTTCCATGACTGTGAAAAAGAAGATCGTGCGCGTAAAGCAAGAATGAAAGCGAATCGGAATGAATGTAGAAAAAAAGTATGAATTACTGGTCCCGGCAGGCGACCTGGAAAAATTAAAGACGGCCATCCGCTTTGGTGCAGATGCTATCTACCTCGGGGGAAGTACTTTTGGCTTGCGGGCCAACGCCGGTAATTTTTCAATGGAAGAATTACGCCAGGCCCGGGAATTAACCACCAGGGCAGAAGTCAAACTATATCTGACTTTGAACGCCTCGCTGCAACCTGGCGAGTTTGGTCCGTTGAGTGAATTTCTGGAAGATTTGCGCGCGCTTGATCTTGATGCCTATATTGTCTCCGATCCCGGAGTCCTGGCTCAGGTTCGGCAGGTCGATCCTCAGCGCAATATCCATATCTCTACCCAGGCCAACACCTGTAATCCTGTGGCGGCGGAGTTCTGGCGAAAGAACGGTGCAAACCGAATCAATCTGGCACGTGAGTTGACCCTGAAGGATATTCAGGCCTTCTCGACCGGAACAGAAGTTGAGCTGGAATGTTTTGTTCATGGCGCCATGTGTGTTGCCCATTCCGGACGATGCCTGCTCTCTGCAGCGTTGCTCGACCGGAGCGCCAATAAAGGTGATTGTGCTCAGCCCTGCCGTTGGAACTATTCATTGGTTGAAGAGATGCGGCCCGGTGAAATGATGAATTTTGAGGAAGATGAGCGGGGCAGCTATGTTTTTAACAGTCGCGATCTTTGCCTGATCGAGCAGTTGCCGTTGCTGGCCGCAGCGGGGGTTTCCAGTTTCAAGATCGAAGGGCGGATGAAAAGTATTTATTATGTGGCTGCGACGACCCGCATTTATCGAGCTGCTCTGGATCGTTTGCTGGCAGCTGATGACAGTTATGATCCGCGTTGGCGTGAGGAGCTGGAGATGGTCAGCCATCGGCCCTATGACACCGGTTTTCTCTTTGGTCGAAAGGACGCCAGAATCCATCCGGAGAACACCCAGTATGTCAGGACTCACGATTATATTGGCGTCGTCCGGAGTGGAGATGACGGCCTTTTTATCGAAGGTCGTAACCGCTTCCTTCCTGGTGATGAGATCGAACTGATCGGCCCGGCGATGCGGCAGCAGAGCTTTCGTCTGGAGCGGATTGTCGATCTGAAGGGGAACGAGCTTCCGGTCAGTCAGCCGAACGCCCAGGTTCGTTTGGCGCTGCCGGATTGGGCGGAGCCTGGAGATCTTCTGCGGCGCGCACGGGTTCAGTCATGAGTGTAAAGCTGTTGCTTCTCTGTTTGGCCCTGCTGGTTCTGGTGGCGCGCCTGTTGCTCGACTGGCTCAATCTGCGCTATCAGAAACAGCATGGCTGCGAGCTGCCCCCCTTGTTCGCCAACCGGATCGATGTTGAGCGGTTGCGCCTGAGCAATGAATACAGCCGAGCCAAGGGACAGCTTGGACTGATTGAAGAGGGGAGTGGTGGTCTGTTAATGCTCATATTTCTCTTCAGCGGAATATTCCCCTGGTACGACCAGTTGGTTCAATCCACAGAGGTGGGACCGGTTGTCGAGGGTTTGCTCTTTTTCGCGCTGCTTGGATTGGTCCAGGTTCTGCTTGGCATCCCTTTCTCACTCTATCGAAATTTTGTGCTTGAGGCCCGTTTTGGCTTTAATCGAATGAGTTTCGGGCTCTGGTGCGCTGACCTGCTTAAGTCGCTTCTGGTCGGGGGAATCCTCTTTGTCCTGCTGATCGGCGGTGCGTTGCTGCTGGTACAGGCATTTCCCCTGAGCTGGTGGCTCTGGGTTTGGGCCTTCTGGGCATTGTTGACCCTGTTTCTCCTCTACCTGTCGCCGGTGTTGATAGAGCCACTCTTTTATAAAATGACTCCATTGGCAGATGAGTCTCTGGCTGAACAGGTTCGGTTGCAGCTGCAAAAAGTGGGCTTGCAGGCCGGGAAGGTTTTGCAGGTTGATGCCTCGCGGAGAAGCGGTCACAGCAACGCCTACTTCACCGGAATCGGGCGGGTCAAGCGGGTGGTCTTCTTCGATACCCTGCTTGAGCAGTTGAATGAAAAAGAGATATTGGCTGTCCTTGCTCATGAATTAGGGCATTGGCAGTGTGGTCACATCAGACAACGACTGATCCAGGGACAGCTGGTTATCCTGGCCTGCTGCTACGGAGGGTTCCTGTTGTTGCAGAAACAGTCTCTGGTCGGATGGTTCGGTCTGGAACAGCTCAGCTTCGCCGGGCAGGTGATGCTGCTTGGCTGGTTCGGATCACTGATGGGATTCTTCTGGACTCCTGTCAGCAGTTGGTGGTCTCGTCGTCAGGAACGTCAGGCCGACAGTTTTGCCGTTAATCTGGTTGGTGGCGGGCGGGATCTGGCGACGGGCCTGGTCTCCCTGGCCAAAGAGAACCTGAGCCAGCTTCACCCCCATCCACTCTATAGTCGCATCTATTACAGTCATCCGCCACTACTTGAACGGGTTGCCTGGTTGGAGAGAAAAGATGGGTAGTGGGGGGGACGGATGTTTTGTGGAGTCGAAAAAAATAGGCGCTCCGACCAGGAGGGAGTCGGGAGCGCCGTAATGTTGTTGCCTGACTCTTATGTTACCCAAAAGGTCATCTATTGGCAACTGTTTTTTGAAAATAATTTTCAAAGTCTAAAAAGGATGCGAAATGGTTATCTATAAAGTTGTAGAGCTGAGCCAGGTCGACGATTTAAGCCTGGAGAAGAATCTCAATGACTGGACGGGAAAAGGCTGGAAATTCGACCGCTTGCAGTTTGCCATGAGCGACGGGAGCAGGCGGCCAACGATGGCTTTTCTCTTTTTTACCCGGGAAGAGGATGTTGGATAGGCACGTTTTTTTAAAGTTTCCCTTCTGCTCGTTTTCTACCTCTCGATCACATCTCCACCCTCGACCCTTTGCTGTTTTTAACGACTATCATGCAGTCTTGCGATCGATTGTGCTTTAGGCTAAAAAGAGTAGTCCCTCTGCTTGTTCTTACCTGCTGAAGAGAAATCGAGTCAGATATGAGACGATTTGCCAACCTGCTCCAGGTGTTATTGATCCTTAACGGAGCTTTTTCTTTATTTACAGGTTTGTTCTTTGGGCGAGTGCCGGGAGACGTTATCGAGACGCTTTACATGCTGTTTGCCTCAAGCGTCGTCATGCTGGGCCTTTTGTTTCTTCTGTGCATGGGATTCAATCGTAATCTCCCGAAACGGGTTTATCTGCCTCAGCTGTTTCTAATATTTTGGGATTTGTCAGGGATGTGGCCTGTTTCATCGCTGCTGGATCAATTCCAGGCCCATTTGGTCGCCTCGGCAGGTCAGGTCCTGTTTGGATTTCTTGCCCTGCTCTATGTTTACTCCCTGAATCGAAACAGTCCGTTCCTGACCCCGGAGATGTTTTCCCGGCCAGGCTTCAGGGTTGGGAATTTGGTCCGTTACGTCGCTGGATTTCTGCTGCTCCTTCCTTTCTGTCTTCTCTTTTTCGGTTTTTCCCTGACCAGTAGTTACATTGACAGGTCATCGGGCGGGTTCGTCAGACTTGGTATTGATGGCCTTTATATGACCGAGCGGGTCTACCGTCAGAAGGGGAAGACGGTCAGATTGGCAAGCATGATTCATATTGGCGATAAGGACTATTATGACGATCTGGCTGAGTCGATCTCCTCTGGCGGGACGCTGGTTCTGGCCGAGGGGGTTACGGATCAGGATGGATTGCTGAAAGGGAGATTCAGCTATGGGGGGATCGCCGATTTTCTTGGTTTGTCTGCCCAGGAAAAGATGGCGCTTGATGGGCGGGTGATCGATGCCAGGTTGCTGACTCAGGCTGATTTTCAGGGAACAGGAAATGGACGCCCCGATATCATTCGCGCAGATATCGATCTGCGGGACTTCGACCCGCAGACCCTCGCTTTTATCAACGCTCTGGGAACTCACCTTTTGAGCAACGATTCATTTTCTGACGGATATGAAGCATTCAGTCTCTGGGCGCAGGAGCATGTCACCCCAGAAACCAATGACCTGATCATGGCGGATCTGGTAACAAAACGGAACCAGATTGTAATCGGACATCTCGCCGCCGCTCTGAAAAAGTATGACACGATTGTTATCCCCTGGGGGGCTCTGCATATGGTCGGTATAGAAAAGCACGTTATTGATCGGGGGTTTCTGCTCCAGAGCAGCAAAGAACGTCGCAGCATCGATTTCAGAAAGATTCCCTTTGCCGAACTTTTTGACAAGATGTCAGCAGAAGAACGGCCCCCTGATGCATAGGACCACATCTCCCTTATACAAAACGATCTATGCTGTTGTTAGTGCGATCCCGTCCGGGCGGGTCATGACCTATGGTCAGATTGGCCAACTGGTCGGCTGTACAGCGCGGACCGTCGGCTTCGCCATGGCTGCATTGCGAGGGGAGAGCTGCGTCCCCTGGCAGCGCGTGATCAACCGTCAAGGGAAGGTCAGTCCCAGAACGGACGGTGAGGGAAATCTTCTGCAGCGGGACCTGCTGGAGAGTGAAGGGGTTCAGTTCGACCGGGATGGACGGGTCGATCTGGAACTATGCCGGTGGCATGGGGAGGGCGAACAATAAGGGTCACTTTGTGCTCCTTATGCTTTTTTAAGCTGATGTCCTCCAGCCTTTTGGAGCAACATTCAAAAAATGGATTTGCAGCGTTCCTAAAAATAGGATACTTTAAATTGAAATTTCTAATCTCTTTGAAAAGGACTCTCAAAATGAAGAATTTGTTTCTGTCTCTATTGGCTATCGGACTGTTGGTCGGGATGTCGTCAACCGTTCTGGCGGATGAACTTGTCTCAGTCAAAGCGGGCTATCAGGTTCTTGCCCCAAGCGGTTCTTTCGCGGGCTCCGATGGCGGCGCCGGAACTAAAATCGACCTGAAAGATGATATCGATTTCGACGACAGTGAAGATGTGACCGCCGAAATCGCTTTCCACCTCGGTGACTCGCGTCTGACCTTTTCCTACCTGCCACTTGACCTGTCCGGCGGCGGTACACTTGATAAAGAAATTACCTTTGGCGACCAAATCTTTAATGTTAATGATGTCGTCGATAGCGATATCGCCATCGACATCTACGAAGTTGCCTACACTTATTACCTGCTGAACTTCGACGATCTGCCCTCCCGCTTCCAGTTAGGCATTGAGGCGGCTGTCAAATATGCCGATGCCGATGCCAGTATGAGCAACACCACTGCCGGAACAGAAGCTGTCAGTGGCAGTGCGCCAATCCCCACCATCGGCCTGCGCAGCCGGGTCGCTCTGGGTGACTTTATTGGGGTCGCTGGTCGAGTCGGGTACATGGAGTATGATGGTAATTCCTTCCTTGATGCTGATGTTCAGGTCGAATTTTCACCATTGCCGATGGTCGGTATCTACGGCGGCTATCGCGTTATCGAGCTCGATATCGACGAATCGGACCTCTTTGTTGACGCGACGTTCGAAGGGCCTTTCGCCGGTGCATTTGTTCGCTTCTAGCCATCCCTGATACGAAACGAACAAGGGAGATATCACTGTCTCCCTTGTTCGTTTAGCTTGCTAGCCATTACAAAGTGTGCCGCAAAAACGATGATATGTCACTTCTCAAACCAGCTTGATCTCTCAAATTTATCTCGATAACGCTTGTCTTGTCGCAGCTATTCAAGCCTGGTTGCGATTTAAGGCAATTAAGGGCCACACCTCAAATATTAATCTCACGCTGGGTCTGATTTCCCGAAGTTTCTTCGAAGTAAGCCAATCTGAAAGCCGTAAGTTTCCTCGCGGTTGGACGACTATAGCAAATCGTTACGCAGTGGCTTCCTGATATTCCAGGAATTTTTCCCGGTCTCTGTTGGACTTGAAGATTGCCCCACCAGCGTTGTTATGACTGATGACATGGCAGTAATCACCGGGATATTAGATAGAAGGGGTCTGGCCATATTGTCCCCTGATTGAATGATAAGGATGAGGACAAGATGGCCAAACGGCCTAGACTCGTTAATATTTACTTTTTATGATGTGACCCCTTCCGCTTTTTCTTCTTCCGGCTATTTTCTTCGGCCCTGCTCGCGAAGCCGCTCGATGCTGACCAGCTTGGCCAGATTGTTCATCTGCTCAGCGATCAGCTCAATCATGTCGTCGACGGCGAGCAGGCCAACGATGGCCCCTTCGTGGTCGATAACCGGTACCCGCCGCACGCCCCAGCCGCGCATCTTTTCGATGGTCTCCATGACCTCGTCCTCTTCGGTGGCAGTGACCAGGTTGTCGCTCATGGCATCGCCGATGGAGATCTTCTCCAGATCGACGTCGTCCGCCAGCAGTTCTACGACGATATCCCGGTCGGTGAGGATGCCGACCGGGATGTTTAGACCCTTTTTCTTGTCGACGATAATCAGCGATCCGACGTGATGTCGGCGCATCAGCTTGGCGGCTTCGAGAATAGAGGTGTCACGATCGGTGATAACGACGTCCCGAATGCAATATTCTCCGACTGACATTTTTGCCTCCTTGGGTAGAGGGTTCTGTGCTGTTAGACGTTTATTGTTCGTTCACGGCCTGCTCTGCTTCGCCGATCATTGGCACGAAAACGACTCCCAGAATATTCGTGGCGCGACATTTTCCCGACAGATCTTTTTCGACCAGCATCAGCTCCTGGTGCATGTATGGCAGCCCAAGCGGGATGACCAGTCGTCCCCCAGGTTTCAGTTGCGCCAGCAAGTTCGGCGGCAGGTGGTTGGTGGCGGCGGTGATGATGATCCCGTCGTACGGTGCTTGTTCTGGCCAGCCGCTATGCCCGTTGCCGACCCGGACTTCTACATTTTGGTAATCCA
This sequence comes from Geopsychrobacteraceae bacterium, assembly GCA_035267105.1. GTDB lineage: Bacteria > Desulfobacterota > Desulfuromonadia > Desulfuromonadales > Geopsychrobacteraceae > BM509. The sequence goes on along the minus strand of DATFMC010000011.1, from coordinate 2,661 downwards.
GACGTTCCAGACGGAGCGCGGCCTGGTGTGCCAGTTTGGGCACGATCTCAAGACTGTAGACCTTATCTGCCAGCAGTGACAGGATGGCAGCCTGATAGCCCGAGCCGGTCCCGATTTCGAGGATTTTATGTCCGGACTGCGGTGTGAGCAGATCGGTCATCAGGGCGACGATGAACGGTTGGGAGATGGTCTGCCCTTCGCCGATAGGCAGGGCATTGTTGGCGAACGCCTGTGGTTTTCTCGTATCGGGAACAAATTCATCACGGGGGACGATCTTCATGGCGTCCAGGATGCGCAAATCGATCGTCGAGCGACCTGTTATATGGCTGGTGAATTCGGTCTCTGCTTCAATGGTGCGCAACATGTTCTGGATTTTGCCGTGACGCATTGCAACCTCCTGTATAACCCATATCACCAGAAGGTTGTTCGTCAAGATAGATGCGGAAAAAGAGGGAGCATCAAGTTGAAAAAAAGTTCTATCCCCCCATTTCGTCTTGAGCTTTAAATGGCGAGCTTCGGGTAGTGCAAGGGTCTATCGCCACCGCTCTGACCGGCGACCCGTCAGCGTCCTGAAGCGGCAGGGGCAGGCAGGAAAAGTTGAACGCAGCGCCGGCAATTGCGTTCAGGTTCGTCAGGTTTTCGATGATGACAATATCTCGTTCAAGCAGAATATGGTGTGCTGGCAGGTCATCGTGACCGATATGATCGATAGAGATGGTGTCGACGCCGATGCCTTGCAGGGGAAAACGGGTCAACCATTCGGCCGCTTGTGCAGAAAGGCAGGGAAAACCCCGAAAATACTGATCCTGACCCCAATGGGCTGACCAGCCGGTATGTAGCAGCGCGAAGGCCGCGGTTTTAAGCTGATTTTCATAGGGGGCAAGTTGTCTGATGCCGATTTCAGGGTCCGACAGTTGGGTTATCTCTATTAATACCGCTTGACCGAAAAAGTGACTGGCAGGGAACTGATCGAGCGATTTCGCACCGGCCAGGATATGAGAGGGGGCATCGATATGGGTTGCGGTATGGGAATACATGGCCATCTTTTTTTCTGCAAAGCCATCCCTCTCTATGGTGTTGGCCTGAGTGATAACCGGTTGTTCCGTGCCCGGATAAACAGGAATGTTCGGGTGGATAGCGTGGGAAAGGTCGATGATCTTCATAATTGTCGGTTCCATATCTGCTGTTTCAATAGAAAAGGCTTCCGAGTGAAAGAGCTTCGCATAAGTTTCTGATTTTTGTGCCCTCGCCCAGGTTCCTGGATTGATTGATTAAATTCACCTCTTGACGATTATTAGCATATCGGGCAGTTTACAAAAACATAATATCCTGCCCTGTTCATTCTCTGATGAAAAAAAGGAGTTGAGATGTCTGCTGAGAACAAAATTGGAGCCAAGGTCTGTCAATTACGTGAGGCCAAGCAGATGACCGTTGAGGAGCTGGCCGAACAGAGCCATTGTCATGTTGATCAAATTCTCCAGATCGAGAATGGCGACCTGGTCGCTTCTCTGACACCGCTGATGGAAATTTCGCGGGCTTTGGGCGTCCGTCTCGGTACCCTGCTGGACGATGATCCACAGGAAGGTCCGGTGGTCTTCAATGCCGAAAAATCCCCCAACGTTATCCGCTTCTCCGGTAAGGACCCCAGTGCAACCAGCAGTAATCTTGATTTCCATTCCATGGGCGCGGGGAAGAGTGACCGTCATATGGAACCCTTCGTCATCGATGTCAAGCCCAGGGCTGGTGAAGCTCCACCTTTGTCTGCTCATGAAGGGGAGGAGTTTATCTTTGTCCTTTCGGGGGCAATCCAGATCAACTACGGAAAGACCACCTACGAACTGGAAGAGGGTGAAAGTATCTACTACGACTCGGTTGTTCCTCATGATGTCCACGCCAGAGGTGATGAGAAAGCGCGTATCCTGGCAGTCATTTACGCCCCCTGTTAGGAGGTTTTTGCAATGCCCTATACAGATAAAACTATCGGTGCGTTCTTTGAGGATCAGGTCGCGCGACTGCCGGACCACGAATTTATCGTCTATCCAGATCGGGATCTGCGTTTCACCTTCAGCCAGTTTGATGAACGGGTCAATCAATTAGCCAAAGGCTTGCTGGCTATCGGGATCGGCAAGGGGGACCATGTCGGCATCTGGGCGACCAATGTACCCGACTGGACCACCTTTATGTTCGCCACCGCCAAGATCGGTGCTGTCCTGGTGACCATCAATACCCATTATCGCAGCTTTGAACTTGAATATCTGGTTCGTCAGGCCGACCTCAAGGCGCTGGTGCTGATCGACAGTTTTCGCAACCATGATTATCTGCAGACAGTCAATGAGCTGATCCCGGAGCTTGCCTCCTGCCAGCGGGGCAAGCTGGTGAGTGAGAAATTCCCGGCCTTGGAAAGCGTCATCTTTATCGGCCAGGAGAAGCATCGCGGCATGTACAACACCCGTGAACTGATGCTGCTGGGCGATCAGGACGATAACCGCCAGCTGGAGGCCATCAAAGCGACCCTTTCAGCGCATGATGTCATCAACATGCAGTACACCTCCGGGACCACCGGGTTTCCAAAAGGGGTCATGCTCAGCCATTATAATATTCTCAATAACGGCTACTATATTGGTGACCGTCAGAAGTTCACCGAGGCTGACCGGCTCTGTC
>DATFMC010000010.1:0-4695 GCA_035267105.1 Geopsychrobacteraceae bacterium | reverse complement strand
TTGTTGAGAATATTATCGATCTCTTTCGGAGTTAATTCCTCACGTTCCTGAAGAAATGCAGGAATAGCCGGGTCAATGTCACCGCAACGTGTGCCCATAACGGCACCCTCAAGTGGGGTCAGGCCCATGGACGTGTCGACCGAGATGCCGCCTTTTATGGCCGCATGGGAAACGCCGTTACCAATGTGCATGGTAATGATGTTGCATTCCTTCGGGGCCTTGCCGAGCAGGACCGAGGCACGTTTTGAAACGTAGAGGTGGCTGGTCCCGTGGAAACCGTAGCGTCGAACTCCATGTTTTTCATACCACTCATAAGGGACCGGGTAGGTATAGGCATGTTCCGGCATCGTCTGATGGAAAGCGGTATCGAAAATGGCGATATGTGGTACATCCGGCAAGTTGGTCAGGGCCGCTTCGATCCCGGCAATGTTAGGTGGGTTATGCAGCGGAGCAAGGTGCTGGACCTCTTTAATGGCGTCAAGGACATCATTGTCGATTTTGACTGAGCGGGTGAATTTCTCTCCTCCGTGAACTACCCGGTGGCCTACCGCTGAAATCTTGCTCATGTCGCTGACCACCCCATATTCTTTGCTGGTCAGGACCTTGAGAATCAGATGGACTGCGGTGGTGTGATCCGGACACTCGTATTCTTCACGGTAGGTATCCCGGCCGGGAACTTCATGGATAATATATGAATCGCCGACGGTGACTCTTTCGACCATTCCTACGGCAATAACCTCTTTGCGAGTCCAGTCAAAAAGCTGATACTTGACTGAAGAGCTACCGCAATTTAAAGCAAGAATGTCCATCTTTTCCTCCAGGTGGATAATGAATTATTAATTTTTAGAAAGCACAGAACGATGTTTTTTTTTGTGTTGGAAAATGTTATCATTCTCTCTTTAAACCCTTTGTCTTTGCGGGTTTAAATTGGACAGGCTATCCCAATAGCTGTCTATTTGCAAGGTTTTTTCTGGTGCATCTGGGACTGGACAGGAGACTTATGATCGGTTAAAGTGCTTCGAGGTCTACAGTTGAAGGTTTAACCAGAATTATCTCTAAAACTAACAAGAGGAGAAAAAAATGGCTCATGTGATCAATGACGAATGTATCAATTGTGGTGCTTGTGATCCGACCTGTCCTGTCGACGCTATCAGCGAGCAGGGAGATGTTCGGGTGATCGATGCCGATATCTGCACCGATTGTGGTGCTTGTGTCGATTCCTGCCCGGTTGATGCAATCTCAGCCGCGTAGACACTATCAGCTTATCCGGTTTTATAAGGGCGACTCAATAGAATGGGTCGCCCTTATCTTTTGTGGAGTCAGCATATGTTTGGCTTTGGCGGCACGGAATTAATGATAATTCTCGGCCTGGTTCTGATTGTTTTCGGCGCGGGTAAATTGCCGAAGATCGGGGCAAGCCTGGGTCGCAGTGTGCGAAGTTTCAAAGAGGGGATCGCTGATGGTGAGGCGATCGAGGTTCCTCCTTCTGCAGAGGCCAGTGTTCCAGACAAAGAGTGACATTCTCTTGACCGCAGTCGAAAAACAACAGGGACCGTCCTCGATGAGGTGCGGTCCCTGTTGTTTCTGATGACTTGATGTTCTTTGCTTATTGTGCCGCGGGGTTAGAGTCGGCCACTTCGACGACAAACTCCGACAGGGTTCCAGGGATATCACGGAAAACGATTGTGAAGGGGATAATCTGTCCCGGGGTGACATTAAGGTTGACAAGTGATTCCCCGAACTGGTTCCCCATAATCTCTTCAAGCCTGTCATAGGGAAGTTTTCTCAGGTTGTCAATCGAGATGGGATTGCCACAGAAAATAGTTTTCTGTCGCAGTTGATTGCCCTGCTCATCAAAGAGAATCCCCTTGACCTGGATCGCTGCACGCGACTCGCGATAATCATTGACAGCATTCCCCTGGATGACCAGCAACTCTCCAGCTATCTTGTTGGTGACAAAACTGCCTTGCAGGTCCTTTAGTAGAATTTGTCCTTCATGGGGGGTGGTGATCTCCTGACCGGTCAACTTCTGAACCATTTGCAACAGCGCTTGAGGGCCGCTCTGCCAGTACAGGACGCCGCCGGCGACCACAAGCCCGAGAATCAATACCAGCAGGAAAAGGATCAGGGTTGCAAAGGGGCCGCGCTTCTTCTTGGGGGGGGTGTATCCTGCATAGTCTTTCTCGGAGTAGTCGTCCTCCATTGATGCGTAGGGGTCGGCAGGTGACGGCTCTTCCTGAAAGCTTTCAGGTAAAAGGGCTTCTTCCGAGAAACCGGCAGCAGCCTCTTCACTGCTTATTTCATCCACTGATTCCGGTCGTGCTTCGGTGAAGGCGTTGTCGGACTCGTCGCTATCATCGCCGAATGTGAAGGCCTGATCTTCATCCTCCTCATCACCCATATCAAGATTGCCATAATCTTCGTCAAAGGAGAAGGCATCGTCAGCAGCGGGGGGACTGTCCTCGAACGCTGAAGCATCAAAGGTGTCATCAACCCCTGCGCCAATCTCCGAGGAGTTATAGGAGGAACCTTCAGTCGCTTCTGTCTTCTGCTCAGCAAGGGGCTCATCCTCGAAGCCAAAATCGATATTGTCCGTGCTGTTGTCTACTCCGAAAGAAGGCGCACTCTGTTCGTCCTCGGCAGGTTCGTCCGCTGCCAGCGATGAATCCTCAAAAGCGAAGTCTGTGTCGGCAAAGGGATCATCATCGGTTGTGCCATTACCTTCTACTGTAAAATCTGATTCGGACGGTGATTTCTCGGTCGCGAAGGAGTCTTCAGGGGGGGCAAGGTCAGGGGTGTCGAACGATGACGTGCTCTCTTCGGAGGGTGAGGCCATCTCTGGTGTTTCATTTACGGAGCTGACGGGGGTCTCTTCTTCCGGTGCGACAAAGAAGATATGGCGGCAGCGTGCACAGCGGAGTTTGGCGCCCTGGGCCGGAATCTTTTCAGCAGAAACACGAAATTTGGTGGAACACTCCGGACAATTAATGACCATGGTGTGTCTCTCCTCGAGAAGGAAATAATGCTCTATGTCCAGCGGTTAAGTCATGGCGATAATGTGTTACAGCTTTGTCTCATCAACCAGGTAGATATCAGGGAGATTACGATATTTTTCATCGTAATCCAGTCCGTATCCGATAATGAAGCCGTCATCCATTGTGATTCCCACATAGTCTGCTTCAATATCAACCTCTCGACGCGCTTTCTTGTCAATCAAGGTGCAGATTTTCAGCGTGCGTGGATTTTGCAGCAGCAGCTTGTTGTAGAGACACTCCAGCGTAAATCCGCTATCGACAATATCTTCGACAATAATAACATCGCGGTCTTTTATCGGCATTTCCAGCTCTTTGCGGAATTCAATAATACCTGAAGACCGGGTATCCGAACCGTAACTGGCCAGCCTGACAAAATCAACGACCGAAGGGGTTTTAATTTCACGGATCAGGTCTGCTATGAAAAGGAAAGATCCTTTCAGGACGCCAACCAGCATGACTTCGCGGTCAGCGAAATCGCGGCTGATCTCCTGTCCCAGTCTCTTTATCTCCTCGGAAATTTTCTCACGGGAGTAAAGAACTTCCATGTTCTGTTCAATCATTCGCAGGAAACTCCTTGAGCGTTGATTTTAAACGCATTCTATAACAGGAAGAAAGGCGTTCTGTCAATCATCTGAAAGGCCCGGGATGTCTATGCCGAAGTGTTGAGATTATGCTATAATCTTCGATTGTTACGTTTTACGTCAATAATTGAAAGGGATGAGAATGCGTTACTTGTTCACTGTACTGTTTCTGATACTGACAACCGGGCCGGCATGGTCTGCTCCCCAGGTCGTGGCCGAAGTGCTGGAATATGATTTCGGGGAGGTTGTCCAGGGCGATAAAGTCGACTATACTTTTCGTTTTCGCAATGCGGGGGATGAACTTTTGATGATCGGTTCGGTTCATAGCTCCTGTGGTTGCACTGCGGCCCTGCTTTCGTCCAAACAGATTGCTCCCGGGGATATGGGCGAGATCAAGACCACCTTCGATTCAAATAATTTTCGAAACTCGATCCATAAGACAATCACTATTGAGACCAATGATCCCGATAATGCGACGGTCAGGTTTCAATTGAAAGGTGTGGTTAAGGAAGAGCTGATTCTGAATCCAACCCGCCTCAGTTTCGGCAAGTTGGCACCAGGTCAGCAGGTTGAGCAGTTGGTCGGTATTACGAATTCCAGTAAAGAGACCGTTACCCTTCAAGAGCCCAGAGTCACCAATCAGAACCTTCAGGCAACTCTTGGAAGCGCCTCGCTTGCCCCGGGTGAAAAAACGGAGTTAAAGGTTACCGCCAGGGTTCCTGAAGACGCCGAGCGGTTGAGTGGCTATGTCATGATCGGAACCAGTTATGGGAAAGTCCCCAATTTGCGTTTGTCTGTCTCGGCGAGCGTATCCCGTTAAATATTTCATTTGAGTTGCTGATCAAGGAGGGCAATATGGCTCAAGCAACTGAAGGCAGTAAGGAACGGCGAACTTTTCTTGGAGTGTTGCTGGGCGGTTTCAGCGTTGTTTTAGGTGCTGCAATCGGTTGGCCGATGTTCCGTTTTCTTGCTCCCCAGGAGGGCTCCGGAGATGCACAACAAGTTAAGATTCCACGTGATCAGGTTGCGGTAGGCACTGCCCATTTTTTTAATTATCAAGGGCAACCGGCTGTCCTGTT
>DATFMC010000009.1:0-44597 GCA_035267105.1 Geopsychrobacteraceae bacterium | reverse complement strand
CATTGCGGATTTCACTGGTGAACAGGTCGATCTCCTGTTCGACGGCGGGCGGGTCGACGATCACCCAGTCGACGTTCTCCAGATAATCGAACAGGCTGTCGAGCGCCGCGTAGTTCAGTGGCAGCAGAAAGGCACGACCGGGGGCCAGAATCCCCTCGCGCACCTCTTCCATGATCGCTTCCCGCTCGGTGCGGGGTAATTCCAGCTGATCGCAGCGTTCCTTGAGCCGTCGGCCGAAGGTTTCCAGATGTGCTCCAGAGAGGATCATCTCCCGTGAAGGGATCAGCAGCAGCTTTTTCAGTTCCTGCGCTCCAGAACGTTGGGTTGCGGGATCAAAACAGCGCATTCGTTCAATGTAGTCGCCATAAAATTCGAGTCGCACCGGCTCTTCACGGTCTGGAGGGAAAATGTCGAGGATATCGCCGCGTACGGCAAAGCTTCCTCGTTCTTCCACCATCGGGGTCGTCTGGTAGCCGAGCTGCTGCAAGGTTTGCAAAAGCTGTGGACGCAGGTACTCATCTTCAGCGATCAAACACAGAGAAAGGTCACTCAACACCTGACGGGGAATCATCTTTTGCATCAGGGCGCGGATTGATAGCACCAGGCACTCGACCTTCCCCTGTTGCAGTGCCGCCAGGGTTGTCAGGCGAGTTGCTTCAAGTTCCGGGTGCGGGGTCAGAGGGTCATACGGATTAAGTTCCCAATGGGGAAGCAGCCTGACCTGCTGTGGTCGATGATGAAAAAATTGCAGATCGGTTGTCAGCTGTCGCGACTGGCTCTGTTCCGCAGTCAGAATCACCAGCGGTTTCCGGTTCTCCTGCTGCAGGCGACTCAGCAGCCAGGCATCGCTGGAGCCGTGCAGACCAAGAACTTCGCTGACGGGATGTCCGCCGGCAACACCATCGACAAAACTGCGTACGGTCGCGTGGCGGATATCTTGTTGTAGATCGTCTTCAATCATCACTTACAGGGCCTGCGTTCATCAAAAGGAAAGGGCGCACCGAAGTACGCCCTGATCATAGTTCTTTTTCACGTTTCACTTCAATCCCGGGGGACGGCCAGCATTCGGTCGAGGGTCAGTTTTGCTTTTTCGCGAATATCGTCCTCAACAGTGATCCGCGGACTCATCGTCTCCAGGCACTGCAGCACATCTTCCAGAGAGGTCAATTTCATGTTGGGACAGATCAACCCCCGACTTGGCAGGATGAAGGTTTTATCCGGATTCTCTTTCTTCAAGCGATAGAGGATCCCCTGCTCGGTGCCGACGATGAATTTCTTTACCGTACTTTTGAGCGCAAATTCATACATGCCGCTAGTTGAACAGATGTGGTCAGCCATCTCCAGAATCTCTGGAGGACATTCCGGATGGGCCATGAACAGTGCGTCCGGGTGTTCTTCTTTGGCTTTTCTGATTTCCTCAATTTTCACCCGGTCATGGGTCGGGCAGTAGCCTTCCCAGATATGGCAGGTCTTGCCGACCTGACTGGCAATGTATTTGGCCAGATTACGATCCGGGACCAGCAACACCTCTTCCGCATCGAGTGAGCGGACAACATTGACGGCGTTTGAACTGGTGCAACAGATATCGCTCTCCGCTTTGACGGCGGCAGACGAGTTGACATAGGTGACCACCGTGGCGTTAGGATGTTGAGCTTTCATCTCTCGCAGACCATCCGCATCAACCATATCGGCCATCGGGCAGCCCGCGTCTTCACGAGGGAGGAGCACGGTCTTCTCCGGGGCCAGAATAGCTGAGCTTTCCGCCATGAAATGAACCCCGCAAAAGACGATCACTTCCTTGTCTGTTTCGGCAGAGGCGATCGCCAGGGCCAGAGAATCTCCAGTGATGTCTGCGATCTCCTGAATTTCGTCCCGCTGGTAATTATGAGCCATCAGCAGGGCGTTACGTTCTTTGACCAGTTCTTTTATGCGCTGTTTTATCTGCTCTTGGTCCATCGTATTTTCTCACTATTGATAATCTGAAATTGAGTATACGGAATAAGCTCGAAATGCTAGACCAAACCCCCTGATATGTCAATCTTTTCACCCGTCCGGGATGCTTGACAGATAGGTCTGGATACGGCTATTCTCGCCACGTTTGCAACAATACAATATTCGATGAGAGGATATCTTATGTTCGGAATCGGAATGACCGAACTTCTACTGCTCATGGGACTGGCCCTGATTGTTCTGGGACCCAAAAAATTACCTGACCTGGCACGCGCCCTGGGGAAGGGCTTTGCCGAGTTCAAACGGGCGACCGATGATTTTAAACGAACCATGCAGGAAGAGACCCATATCGCTGAAACCAAAGAACGGTTGATGAAAGATGGCAAACTGACTCCTCCGGGAGCGGCGGACCCTTTGCCGGATGCTGATATGGCAGAGGAAAACGAAGTGATTGCGGCGGAGAAAGAGCCAGCCAGGCGGAGTGACGATGTCTGATTCGATGCCGCTGACTTCCCACCTGGAAGAATTGCGCAAACGATTGATTTATGCCGCCGGGTCGTGGCTGGTTGCCTTTCTGGCCTGTTACAGCGTTGCGGAACGAATTTTTGAAGAGCTGTCAGGGCCGGTACAGGCTGCATTACCCGAAGGGAGTTCGCTGGTCTTTATCAATGCCACCGAACCATTCTTCACCTATTTGAAGGTTGCCGCCGTGGCGGCAGTGCTGGTTTCTTTGCCAGTTATCCTCTGGCAGATCTGGTGTTTTGTTGCTCCTGGTCTATACAGTAAAGAAAAACGTTTTGCTGTGCCCTTTGTTGTGGTCAGCTGTCTTTGTTTCGGGGCTGGCACGTACTTCGGTTTCTATTTTGTTTTCCCAACGATCTTCACCTTTCTAATCCAGTTCGGCACCGGGTCCGGTGATATCAACGCCATGCTTTCCATGGGGGCCTACCTGACTCTGTCAACCCGGTTATTGTTTGCTTTCGGACTGGTTTTCGAACTGCCAATTGTTATCTTTTTCCTTGCCCGGATGGGTGTCGTCGATCACAAGTGGTTGAGTCAAAACCGTAAATACGCTCTGCTGCTGGCTTTTGTCTTTGGCGCGATTCTGACTCCGCCAGATCTGTTCTCCCAAGTCTCCATCGCCCTGCCCTTTATTGTTCTTTATGAGGTAGGAATTATCGCTGCACGACTGTTCGGCAAGAAGAAACTTGAGGAAGAAGGGGACGATCAGGAAGAAGAAGGTTCTTCAGCTGAATAGCATCAGATATTCAGTCCACCGTGAAAATGATTAAAGCCGCGCGAAAACCCTGTAAAGGAGTCTCGCGCGGCTTTTTTGTGTTTTGTCTGTTGGTGTCGACCTGAACTAGGTCGATATCTCGCCACCTCACGTGAATCCAGAACCGGCGGTACACGCATAGCAATGTTCGCCGACGACGATAGCTTGCTCTTTTTCCGGTAGCCCTTTCAGTTCGCTGACATGGGTGCGCTTACCGTTCAGGGGCAGGTCTGCCGCCAGATTGAAATCGCAATCATAGAGGATGCCGTCCCAGGCAATGGAAACCAGGCTGCGGCACATCAGACCGTCGACAGTGCAGGGGTTGAAGCCACCGACCAGTTTCTCCATATAATCGTGGAGATTGCCTGATTGGCTCAGCCAACCCAGAAAACGGCCCAGCGGGGCGTTAGCAAACAGGTAGAGCTGATTGAAAGAGAGGCCCCACTTGCGAGCCAGGTCCTGTTTGAATTTGCGTTCTGCCTGTTCCTGCTCGGCGGGCATGAAGGCACCGGAGGGGTTGGCGACCAGATGCAATTCCAGTCCGCTCCCTTCAATACCGTAACCGAGGCGGTTGAGCTGTTTGAGCATCTCAAGAGATGAATCCATCACCCCTGTCCCTCGTTGCGCTTCAAGTTGTCCGCTGTTAGTCGAAGGGAAGGAGGCGATCAGGATGACGCGATGCTCTCGGAATAGCTCGAGCAAATGGCTCTTGTCAGGTTGGTACAGTGCTGTGAGGTTGGTGCGTAGCATCAATCTTTGCGTCAGCGGTGCTAGGGCCCGGATCAGCTCGGGAAGGTCCGGGACCAGTTCAGGAGCGCCACCGGTAATATCGATGGTTTTAAAATGAACACGCTCAGCGTAGGCAATGACCTGCTGCATAGTTGGCCAGTCCATTATTTCAGTGCGGTGCGGTCCGGCAGACAGGTGACAATGACGACAGGCCAGATCACAGAGCAACCCCAGATTGATCTGCAAAGTTGTCGTTTCATCTCTCTTCAGCAGCAGGTTCTGTTTTTCCAGGGTGTCGGCAAAACGGGATAGCCCCTCGAGTTCCGGTGCCCTGTTTTTTATAGGTTTCATCGTTTAGAGTGATACCTTTTCAGCAAGTTTGCGCATCTGGATACCATGGACCAGAGACGCTCCACCCCGGATGGCGTTGACAACGTGAACCGCTTCGGTCATTTCAGCCAGGTTTGAGCCTTTTTCCAGGCAGGACTTCGTGTAAGCTTCAATGCAATACGGACACTGTACGGTATGGGAGACAGCCAGGCCGATAAGCGCCTTCTCTCGAGCGGTCAGTTCTCCTTCGGCAAAGACACTGCCGTAATAATTGAAAAACTTTTCTGCAAGCTCAGGAGCGTCCTTACCGATGTCGGAAAAGTTTTTCAGATCTTCAGATTCGTAGTAATCAGACATTTTCCCTCCCTGTATTAGATAGCGCGTTGATTATAGCAAAAAGGCGTCTTCGGGTCAGTTCTGTTTTCCCAGTTGATAGCGACGAACCGCCTGATTGTGGTCCTTGAGGCTGACGGAAAATTCATGATGCCCATCGCCCCGCGAGACGAAATAGAGAAAGCTTGTTTCGGCAGGATGAGCGGCCGCCTGCAGAGCGGCAAGGCCGGGACTGGCGATCGGCCCGGGCGGCAAACCTTTGATCAGGTAGGTGTTGTAAGGGGTCGCTGTGGTCAGGTGCTTTCTGGTCAGGTTGCCATCAAAAGCTTCGATGCCGTAGATCACTGTCGGATCGGTCTGCAGGGGAATGCGTCGCTTGAGTCGGTTGTGGAAGACAGATGAGATGATCGGCATTTCATCAACCTGTCCGGTCTCTTTTTCAATGATCGAGGCCAGGGTCAGTAACTGATGTCTGTTCATGCCAAGCTTTTCTGCATCGGCCAACAGCGTCTTGTCCAGGTTCGCCATCAGTTGTTGAACCATCATCCGAATCAGCTCTCGTTCATCGATCCCCGGACTAAAACGATAGGTTTCCGGGAACAGATAGCCTTCCAGAGTCGGCGCAGAAACGTCAAGGGATGCGATCAAATTCGGGTCACGACAAAGCTGTAAAAAAAGCTTACCGTCGCCGAGGGATTGTTCCTCAATACGGGCCGCAACCTGCTGCAGATTAAATCCCTCGGGGATGGTCAGGCTGATCAGCTCAACATCTCCACTGACCAGTCGGGCCAGGATTCCGACAGGATCGTCTGCCTCTGAGAACAGATATCGCCCGGAATGAATAGCGTTGCTCTGATTCCTCAAGCGGGCGAGTAACTTGAGCGCAGTCGCTGAGCGAATCACACCCTGCTGTTCCAGCTTTCGAGCGACCTGCGAAAGCGACATCCCGCTTTCGATTTCAATTGAAACCACACCAGGCGGGGTGACGGGGAGCATCCAATAACCAAGCAGGCAAAGACTGCTCAGAGCAAGTAGCGTGACGACCAGCATGGCCGAGTTCGTAGAGAGAAGGCGCATGGGGTGGTCTTTAAAGGTTGAAGCGTGATTCGGTGCCGGAGCGCAGGCGGTCGATGTTCGCTCGATGACGCCAGATCACAATGCCTGCAATTATCAGCGTTGTTGTAAAAAGTGGCCAGGAGTGTTCAAGCGCAATCACCAGCGCTGGCATGACTGCGGCGGCACTGATCGATGCCAGAGAGATATGGCGCCATTTCCAGAGCACCAGCACAAAGAGAATCAGGGCAAAAAGGATGGAGAGGGGTGAGAGAATCAGAAATATTCCAAGGGCAGTGGCTACCCCTTTGCCGCCTTTGAAGCCGAGATAGACAGGGTAACAGTGGCCGATAAAGGCAGCTAATGCGATCAGTGCTACGGTTATGTCTGTCAGGGGGAAAAGCTGGATTGCGACGATAAGAGGCAATGCGCCTTTCAGGCAGTCCCCGACCAGAGTGACGACACCCAAAGTGCGACCCGCCACCCGGTAAACATTGGTCGCGCCGATATTGCCACTTCCCGACTGACGGATATCCTCAGCGCCAGCGAGCTTGGTCAGAATGATCCCGGTCGGAATCGCACCGATCAAATAAGCAGCCAGAATCATCAGAAAAACTGTCATAGGGATTCGCTCCAAAACAACAAAAGCGGGCCAGTTCAGGCTCCGCTATAATGCGAATTAACATGTGTTTTTTAGCATGATAGCGAGGAAATCTCAAGAAGATTCCAGCGACAGGCTCCAGCAAGAGGGATGTCAGAAACAATCAAATCAGCGACCACGGCACCGACGACCCCTGGCGTCTTTATATGACCGCAATCATCGTTCACCTGTTGCTGCTAATCGGTTTTCACGGCAGGGAACGTACCCGGGCCCCAGAGGACTTGCGCTACCGCTCCGAACGTTCAGGCTCGGCGAGTCTCTGGTTGATCGCACTGCAGTTGATCTGTTCCGGCACACCGGTTACGGTTGTCGGCCTGCGTCATGGATTTCGGGATTTCACGAGTCTTTTGTTTTTATTCTCCCCCTCTGGATAACCTGTCTGGTCACCAAGCAATCGACTCTGTCATGGCGATTCATTACTCGCGCAGCGCACATAGAACGGATCATCAGTGGCTTGAGCTTCTCTGTTTTCCGTCGATAATCGCCAAACCGTTTCCAGGCCGTGCCGGACAGCAACGGTGCATCGGTCATCCGGAAAAAGCCGTTTTTAGCATGCTTATTTTCCTGCCTGTCTTGGGAAGATTTAATTTCAACTGAAAGAAGTCTCTCCACAGCAAGCTTCTGGAAATTAGAACCAATGTGAGATTAAATAAAAAAGGCGGTCGACATTGTCGACCGCCTTTTCCTCTGCAATCCGTACTTTAACGCGTCATATTACACTTGCGGTCCAGCCTGAGTGTAATCAAAGTCATCGTTACTTGATGTGTATTTCTTGAAGTTTTCGACAAACATTCCAGCCAGTTTTGCCGCTGTTGCATCAAATTCGTCCTTATCGGCCCAGGCATTTCTCGGGTTGAGCAGTGCAGTATCGACCCCCGGAAGCTCTTTAGGAATATTGAGACGGAAGAACCTGGTCGTGTCAAACTCGACAGTATTGATGCTGCCATCAAGGATTGCGTTGATGCAAGCGCGGGTCGCCTTGATACTCATCCGCTTACCGACACCGTACCCACCTCCAGCCCAACCGGTGTTGACCAGATAGGCGTTGACGCCATGCTTCTCCATCTTTTCACCCAATAGCTTGGCATAGGTAGTGGGGTGCAAGGGCAGGAAAGCCTCGCCAAAGCAGCTGGAGAAGGTCGCCTGGGGCTCGGTAACACCTCGCTCGGTGCCAGCAACCTTGGCGGTATAGCCGGAGAGGAAATAGTACATCGCCTGTTCTTTACTTAATCGTGAAACTGGAGGCAGAACGCCGAAAGCGTCACAAGTCAAAAAGATGATATTTTTAGGATGATCTCCTTTGAGGCTCGGATCGTGGTTATCGATATGCTCAATAGGATAGGAAACACGGGTATTTTCAGTCTTGGAACTATCGGTGAAATCAATAACCCCGTTGGCGTCAGCTACGACGTTCTCCAGTAGAGCGTCCCGCTTGATCGCCTGATAAATTTCCGGCTCACTCTCAATTGACAAATCGATGGTCTTGGCGTAGCAGCCACCTTCAAAATTGAAGATCCCTGCATCGTCCCATCCATGTTCATCATCACCGATCAACTTACGGCGAGGGTCAGTCGACAGGGTCGTCTTGCCCGTCCCGGAAAGACCGAAAAACAGACAGACATCACCAGCATGACCCACATTGGCACTACAGTGCATGGAGAGGATTTTCTCCAGCGGCAACCAGTAGTTCATCATGGTAAAGATGCCCTTCTTCATCTCACCGCCATACCAAGTGCCACCGATAATCGCGACATTCTTCTCGATGTTGAAGATCACGAACACCTCTGAGTTCATGCCCATGTCCTGCCATTTTTTATTGGTCAGTCCGGCAGCGTTATAAACACGAAAATCAGGGGCAAAACCGGGAAGGTCTGCAGCATCAGGGCGGATGAACATATTCTTGGTAAAATGAGATTGCCAGGCGATCTCCGTTACAAAACGGACCTGCTTGCGGGTATCGGGGTTGGCACCACAATAGCCATCGGTAACATAAACATCCTTGCCCGACAGATACTCTATCACTTCCGAATAGAGCTCATCAAAAATGTCGGCAGAAACAGGCTTGTTGATGTTACCCCAGGCCAGGTTCTCCTTGGAGGGCGCCTGCTGAACAAAGTATTTATCTTTAGGAGAACGACCTGTAAATTTACCGGTGTCGACCATCATGGTCCCGTTCTCTGAAATTTTTCCTTCGTTGTTTTTTTTCTCGTGCATAAACAGCTCATCGTAGCTGAGATTACGATAAACCTTGCCAACACTTTTCAGCCCCAAAGTTTCTGCACTTAATTCGCTCATTTCTGCCTCCCTTGAATGATAACGCACCATTTTCGGATATAGGATAAATTTAAACTGTGAAAAAACCGGCCGTGTTAAACGGCCGGACTATAGCCTAAAAACGGGCTCTCAGGCAAGGATTGAGGGCCTCTCCTTTCCAAGTTTTTTTATCACTGCCAGTTTTACTCCGAATAAATTATCGATCGAAAGGCGAACCCACTGAAAAAACGATAGAAATTCATATTGCCTGAAATTATTACAAAGGAAGAGCCAGGAAGAATTATGAGGTTTTATTTCAGTCATTTTAAAAATCTGTTTGGCAAAAGAATATTATCAGAAATTCCCCAGGCTGCGCTGTTTTAAATAGGCAACTATTTGCCAGATTTGTTCGTCGCTCAAATGCGGTTTCCAGGAGGGCATCACTGAACCCCTGCTA
Organism: Geopsychrobacteraceae bacterium; assembly: GCA_035267105.1. Taxonomy (GTDB): domain Bacteria; phylum Desulfobacterota; class Desulfuromonadia; order Desulfuromonadales; family Geopsychrobacteraceae; genus BM509. Next base: position 35,555 of record DATFMC010000009.1, on the reverse strand, counting down.
CGGAATGGCTCAGCCCGTTTTCCTTCTTCAATTCTCCAGAACAGATATGCGGGATCGCTCTGGGCGTAACGATCTTCATGAAAATCAGGCGCAGGTGGAACGAATCGTTCGGCGCGCTGATTTCTCCCCTCAACCAGGGTGCCGTGGCACTCTCGACATAAGCGGTGAAAAAGCTCCTGTCCGGCGACAATGTTCTCTTTTTGAGCCAGAAAGGGCCTAGGAACATCCCGCTCAGGGACTGTGCCCGAATCTTCACGACAGGCCGAAAGGGACAAAGACAGTACTGCCAGAAAAATCAATATTTTGAACATCCACTCCTCCAAAGTTAAAAGGGACCGGCAGGCGGTCCCTTTTAACTTTGCATCAATCTTCAGGCCGCGCTTGAAGGTTCTGCACCCCAGCCAGCCAGTTCCCGGACGACGGAATCGACAATATCATCCAACGCCAGAGACATCGCCTTAGATAACCCGGTACCCATCTCTATCGATTCTGCTTGCGCTCCCCAGACAACCAATTCCGGTGGCAAATGCCCCTGAAGTTCCGACACTGCCAGCAGGTCCTGCAGACCCATCTGGTGAACCGACAGTTTGTTGGCGAAGGCACGCGGGACCTCATTACCCGTCAAACGGAAAACAGTTCCCGGCGCGGCATCCATCTCCAGCGCATCAATAATCAGCAGTTTTTCTATTCCCTCAAGGCGAGGCAACAGATCAAGCCCCAAAGTTCCGCCATCGAGGACTTCAACCTGTTCGGGAAAAACAAATCTCTGAGTCAGGATATCGGCCACTCGGCAGCCCAAGGCATCGTCGGTCATGACCAGATTGCCCAAACCAAGAACCAGTATTGACATTACAGGTCGTCCCGTTCAACAAACTTGTAACCGCTGAAGATGCTGCTCATTACGCCGTTCATCTCCTTGACATCCATCAACCAGGCACTGTAGGCATGGTTGATAAAGAAACCAATCAACAACCACATGGTCAGGTGATGAACTAACCGTAAAGTCTGCGCATCGAACCAGACCAGCAGACTGCCAAGAGTTCCAAACCAGAAACCATCCGGTTGAAACTGCCCGTAAAGAGCAAAGCCCGTCAGGAGTTGTACAATGATCAAACTAAAGACCGCGGCGTATGCCATACAGGCCAGGGGATTATGTCCGACCTCATAAGGGAGTTTCGGCCCGGTAAAGGTATAGTAACGGAAAAAGGTCATTGCTGCCTTTCTCCCACTGCGTGTCGCCCAGGGGAAAAACATCCGCCATGAAGAAAAGTGATTACCAAATATAAACCAGTAACAGCGCACTACAAACGACGCCAACAACAGATAGGCAAAGAGAAAATGGATGAAGCGATTCCAGCCCATGATATTGGCCGCGGAATCTGTCGCAGTATAAAACGGATTGCCGATATAGTACCCGGTCAGAGCCAGAACCAGCACGCAGAGCGCATTGATCCAATGAGTCAAACGGACCGGCAGTTCCCAGACATAACGAATTTCCAGCATGGTCTCTGCCTCCTTTCCTAAAGGGCTTTTACCTTGATGATCTCATTGCCACGGCCATCCAGAACATGGACCGCACACGCCAGACAAGGATCGAAGGAGTGGATGGTCCGTAGAATCTCCAGTGGCTGTTCCTCGTTGGCAATCGGCGTGCCGATCAATGCCGATTCGTAAGGGCCCATCTGGCCACTCGCGTCACGAGGACCTGCGTTCCAGGTTGATGGAACCACAGCCTGGAAGTTGGCAATAGCACCATTTTCGATACGGACCCAATGTCCCAATGCTCCGCGTGGGGCCTCATGATAACCGAACCCTTGGGCTTCTTTCGGCCATGTGGCAGGTTCCCATTTTTCAGCGTTATGGACTTCCAGAATTCCGCGGTCCATATTGTCGGTCAACTGTTTTAGCCAGAGTTCGGTTTTCCGTGCCAGCATCAGACAGTCGACTCCACGGGCAGCGGTCCGACCAAGAGTCGAAAAGAGAGCTTCGGCCCCGACGCCAAGAGTGCTGAGAACATGTCCGACGATCGCCTTGGCGTCCTCGTTCCCGCTGGCGTAGGCCACCAGAACCCGGGCCAGCGGACCGACCTCCATCGGTTGGTCCATATAACGGGGCGACTTGACCCAGGAATACTTGCTGTCGGTATCAAGAAACTCGTAAGGGGGTTTCGGGCCCGTGTAGTTCGGAGTGGTTTCGCCGTCGTAAGGGTGCATCCCTTTTTCATCTCCGCCACTGTAGCTGTACCAGGAATTCGTCACGTACTCGCTGATTTTAGTCTCGTCCATCTCCATGACGTTGGCAATGTCCTTGCCCATGATCACGCCACGAGGGAAATAGTGACTGTCGGTTCCACCACGATTATCCATGGGAAAGTCGCCATAGCAGAGATAGTTCCCGACCCCTCCGCCAATCGCTGCCCAATCCTTGTAGAAGGAAGCCACCGCCAGCAGATCAGGGATATAAACCTGCTCGACAAAGGTGCGAGCTTTTTTCAGCAGCTTGCCGATCAGGGCCAGCTTGTCCGCATTGATTGCATTTTGACTGTCCGGATCTACGGGAATCGCCATGCCACCGACCAGGAAAGTCTGCGGGTGTGGGTTTTTCGAACCAAGGATCGCATGAATCTTGATAATATCCTTCTGCCATTCCAAGGCTTCCAGATAGTGGGCCACCGCCATCAGGTTCGCCTCGGGTGGCAACTTATAAGCGCTATGCCCCCAGTAGGCGTTGGCAAACGGCCCAAGCCGTCCGGTTCCGACAAATGCCTTGACCCGATCCTGAATACCCTTGAAATACTTGGCGCTCGACAACTTCCAGTCGGATACCGACTGAGCCAACTGTGCGGTTTTCTGCGGATCGGCATCGAGCGCGCTGACAATATCGACCCAGTCGAGGGCATGCAGATGATAAAAATGGATCACGTGATCCTGAACGTTCTGAATCCCCATGATGATATTACGGATTAAACGGGCATTATCAGGGATCTGTATTCTCAACGCATCTTCCACCGCCCGGATACTGGCCATAGAATGAACCGTGGTACAGACGCCACAGAACCGCTGGGTAAAATGATGTGCATCACGCGGATCACGTCCTTTGAGGATCGTTTCAATGCCACGAAACGCTGTGGATGAGCTCCAGGCGTTCTGAATCTGCCCTCCATCAATTTGTGCCTCAATCCGCAGATGACCTTCAATACGGGTAATGGGATCGACTGCTATTTTTCTGGCCATTGTTTAGTCCTCCTTCACAACTTGATCGGCTTCAAGTTTGTCACCCTTGCGGAACGAACTGGCAACGCCGTGAGCGGCAAAAGCCACCCCCGTCGCGGCAACCAGACCGAGACCGATCTTGTCCGCTGTTGCCTCAATTCCGAACCCTGGAACCTGTGGCAGACGCCGGTAGAAGGGAGTCATAGTATCCCAGAATTGAGGTTCACTGCAGCCGATGCAACCGTGGCCAGCCATTATCGGCCAGCTGGTTCCCTCGTTATAACGGACCGTCGGACAGTTGTGGAACGTTTCCGGGCCCTTGCAGCCCAGCTTGTAGAGGCACCAGCCCTGTCGATGACCAGGATCGCCAAATCCTTCGGCGTATTGCCCCGCATCGAAATGGGAGCGTCGCTCGCAGTTGTCATGGATCCGCTTGCCGTAAGCAAACTTGGGTCGCCCGAGAGAATCTGTTGCGGGAAGCCTGTTAAAAGTCAGGAAATGGACAATGGCAGCAGTCAGGTTTTCTGCATTGAGAGGACATCCGGGAAGGTTCATTACCGTTGCGCCTGGGACTGCCTCGACAACAGAAATTGCACCGGTCGGGTTCGGCGCAGCGGCCGGGATACCTCCATAAGAAGCGCAGGTGCCTACGGCAATGGTTGCCGCCGCGTTACCGCAGACGTCTCGGGCAATGTCGAGCGCGGAACGTCCGGCGATCGTGCAGTAGGCCCCATCGGCACCTGTCGGAATAGAACCCTCGACAATGGCGATATACTTGCCCTTGTATTCTTTGATGGTGCCATGTTTGGCTGCCTCGGCCTGATGCCCGGCAGCAGCCATGATGGTTTCATGATAATCAATAGAGAGATAATCGAGAATCAACTCTGTGGCTGTCGGCTGATTGGCCCGTAAAAAAGCCTCAGAATCACCGGTGCAACCCTGAAATTCAACCCAGATAACCGGAGGACGATTGTCCCCCTCGATCGCCTCTGCGACCCTACCCATCATGGTCACCGGTAAAGCCAACGTTGCCGTCATCGCGGAACAGAATTTCAGGAAATTACGTCGCGATACCCCCCGGAGCTCCCATCGTTGCAGGATCTCTTCCGAGACCAACCCTTCCTGCAAATGATTTTCTTCCTTTCGCATAAAGCATCTCCTTTCCGGCTATTGCCAGCAGACAACAATAAGGCCAAATACCGGCATATTGTGTGACTATAACATATATTTCAAAACATACACCCCATTGGCGTTCTATTGAGCATAACAGTGTTCTTTCTTTATATATTCACCCGTCAATTTATTCAAGTCAAGAGAAGACCAAACAGATTGCAGTTCACAGGCTTTACTTTTCAGAAGAGTCGACCATTATTTCAAGAATGATATACTTTGGTAACGAACGCTTACCATTTGTACCGCTACCGTGGATGCTTAGCTGAAGAGGAGGACACGATGAAGGTATTTCTCACTGGCGGAACCGGTTTCGTCGGTCAGAATTTACTCGCACAGTTAGTCGAAAAGGGGAATACGGTGCGCTGTCTGGTTCGTCCCGGGTCTGAATCATCGCTGCTGCAGTTGCCCGGGGTGGAGATTCATAAGGGGGACGCCACCGATCCTGCCAGCTTGAAGAATGGGATGCGCGACTGTCAGGCGATGATTAATCTGATTGGCATTATTAGAGAGTTTCCCGCGCAAGGTGTGACTTTTAAAAAAATGCACGTCGGGGCGACCGAAAACCTTGTCGCGGCCGCGCAAAAGCAGGGTGTCAAACGTTACCTGCAAATGAGCGCCAACGGCACTCGTCCCGATGCCGTGACCGATTACCACAAAACCAAGTGGCAAGCTGAAGAAATTATCCGCAATTCTGACCTTGAATGGACCATCTTCCGCCCATCACTGATCTATGGCCCGAACGACCTGTTTGTCAACATGCTCGCCAACATGATGCGAAAACTTCCCGTCATGCCGGTCATGGGAAATGGTAAATACAGACTGCAACCAGTCTCCGTCAATGATATCGCCAGCAGCTTTGTTCTGGCCCTTTCCAGAGCGGACAGCATCGGCCAGATATTCCATTGCGGCGGTCCGGCACGGCTCAGCTACAACCAGGTTCTCGACCTGATCGGCAAAGTACTGGGAAAATCGAGCGTCTGCAAAATTCACCAGCCTCTGTTTCTGATGAAACCGGTCGTCAGCATGCTGGAAGGGTTCAGCGCCTTTCCAATTTCCAGGGGGCAACTGCAGATGCTTCTGGAAGAGAACTGTTGTGACCCTGATCCCTGGCAGCAGTTTTTTGGGATCAAGCAGCAACCGTTTGAGGATGGGATAGCGGAGTATTTGAAGAAAAAATAAGAGGGGTTGATCCTGCTGAAGGAAGAATAGACCCAACGACCATGCTGCATAAAACCGTCGCAACTTCGATGCTTTTCTCCGTTCTCAACGATTCCTGACGACCTGCGCTACGGAGTTCCTGACCACCACTTCAGTTTGGGGCGATTGACTGGCAACAGTCTGCCTGTTCCAACTCAGCTAATTGCCTGTAGAGACTATCTCACCACAGCAGCTGCCATCGTCCCTGCAACCCGGAACTGGTAGCTCCCATCCGCTTTCGGTTTGAGGCCTGAGAGTTCAATCAGTGGCTTCAATGATTCAGGGAAGGCCTTCCCCGGAGTAGCGGCCACGCGCAGGTTCAAGCGGGTTTGTCTTGGAGTTGCACCAAGCTGGATGGTTCCGCTGCCAGTCAGTTCGGCAACATCTCCATTGAGCAGCACCTCTTCCAATGTCACGCGTTGCCCCAGCAGTTTCCCTTTCACGGACAGGGTTCCAAGTGCCAGATTCGCCGGAAGAGAAAGAGCATCCAGGCCAATGGCAACAAGACCGCTGATCTCGGCAGAGAAACTCGCCTCTGCTTTTCCGGGCCGGGAAATCTGCTGTCCATCAATCTGACCTTTTAGGCTGCCGTCCAGCCGATACGGGTTCGCCGGATTCTGCAGCGGTCCTAAACGCATCCCATCAATTTCAAGCTGCAGATGATCGTCTGCTCCCACTTCTGCATCAATATTGCCCTCTGCAAACTGTCCCTGTAGGGAAGCGGCTCTGGCGCTGGAAAATAGCGAGGACCAGACCGGCGTAATCTGCAGTCTGGTAAACGTCAGAGGTGCAACCTGTGGATGGTTCGGATCGATGCTCAGGTTAAATTCCACTTTTGCCGGCAGGCCGAGTTCAAGGGAGTCACTGCTGACCGCCAATCCGGTCTGGGCGGACATTTCCTGCACCAACCGCTCTCGTAAAACCTCTGTGGGGAATCCTGTCACGAAACCAACCAGGATCGAGACCAGAAATAGCAGGACACAGAGCGGAATCAGTCGGCTAAAACCCCCGAATCTTTTTCCTGCTTTTCCGGCTTGTCGTTTAAAGGGGAAATTCATCAGCTTCTTTCCAGACTGAAAATACTCAGATTAACATCAAGGCTGGAATGGTCTTCAAAGCGCCGCTTGATGCGCATCGACTTGATCTGAACTCCCTGGGCAGAATATTCAATGGCATAGAGAAACTGGACCAATTGCGAGAGGGACAGTTTCTCCAGCCGCAGTTCGACCTGCTGCTGGCGATATTCGCCTTGTTGCGTTGACTGCTGGGGCCGCATCGAAAGCAGATTGTCTCTGACTCCAGCCTGGTCTGTCAATTTTTCTACATAGGAGAAAAGGGGTCCATCCATCTCCTGCCGTCCGGAAACCTGGGAGAGCTGTTGACGCAACATACGGATCTCCCGCTGCAGGTCTCTTACCTCGACCAGGCTGTCGCTGCGACTGTTGATCTGATTCTCCAGTTTCCACATCGCGGAGCGGTAGGGCTCAACCACACCGAGCCAGACAGCCACCAGAACAACGGCAACCGACGCTGCCAGCACCATCACCCGCTCTCTTCGGGACATCTGCTGAATCATAATGCCCCTCCCGACTTGCTAAGATCGATCTGCAATTGAAAATCGACACGACTTCCATCTGCAGCCATTTTGGCATCGCTGATCTCAACCTTGGAAAAGATCGGTGATTTCCCCAGCGCTTGAGTAATCTGGTTGACCGAATCGAACGATCCGGTATATCCATCGATCTTAATCTGATCACCGTTATAGGACAGCTCTTTCAAATCATTGGTGAGATCCTCGTCGATCAGGCTGGACAGGGCCTGCAGAGCATTCAGAGCGTTCACCTGCCCTCCGACGCCGAGCAACAGTGCCTGCTCGCGCAGCTGTTTCAGGTGGCTCTGCATCTGCAAGGGGACATCAAAAACAGAGCTCGCTTCAGGGATAGTCTGACGGAATACCTCTTCGAGCTGCTGGTTGAGCAGGTTGGCCTTTCGGGCTTTGTTGTGATAATCAAAATAACTACTTCCTCCCAGAACCATCACGCAGAGCAGAAGAAGCACCGCTGCTGCAGCCAGCTTTTTCTTCATCATCTCCATCTGCCCTTGCGGTGCATAGGAGCCGATCCGAAAGTTAAAACCGCTCAGCCGGGCAGACCTTTTTTCAGACAGGGCCAGCAACACCGCAGGTAAATATTCTGCTGGGATATCCTGCTCCTCCAGCGATAGTTCAGGAGCGACCGAAATCCGGCCAGCGTCCCGCCAATAGTTTAACAACTCCTCGGTCACGGCCGAACCACAGGCCCAAAACGGCAGATCCGGCAAACCTGCAGTCCGCTCCAGCTGCTGCAGATTGGAAATCACAAACCGCGCGATTTCCTCTTCATCTACACCATCGACATTGGGAAGCAGTCGTGATTCAACAACACAACCGTCCAACACCAGAGCCACCACTGTCTCCTGATAAGCACAGTAGGCCACGAGACCATCTTCAGCATTAAGTCCGCCCACCAGAGCATAGGGCATCAGATCAATCCGCCGCGGGTGCTGCGCCGGTTCTGAAAAGTTCTCCAACAGCGCCTCTATTGCCTGACTGTCAACTGCGGCCGCATCGACGAGGTAGCTTCCCTCTTTTTCTCTGGGTGGCAACATGGCACAGACGTGGTTAACCAGGGAGATTGGCACTTTGGAATCCAACTCCGAGGGCAGCACTGCAACCAGTTTGCTCTTCTCTTTAAAGGGAAAGCTCAAACGACGGAAAAGTCCGACACCAGCAGGCAGCGCTGTTACCAGATGATCGCCCAATGCTCGGGTGCCTTCGATCAACTCGTTGAGAACCTCGCGGGCGTTTTCTGGCGTTTCATAGTTTTTCTTACGCAAAACGAGTGAGGTTTTGCCCCCGTCTTCCATCAACAGAGCCACTCTGGCGGTTTCTCCATCCAGATCTATGCCAATATATCGTTTCGCCATCTTCTATTCCACCCTGAGGGAGAGTAATCGGTTTTCTGTTTTTAAAACAATCGCCTCTGCCACCCGAATCCCCAGATTGACCTGCCCTTCACCACGGATCTGATAGATGGTTCCCTTCACCGTAGCATCCTGCCAAGCGCTGATCCAGCTGGAGTCCCAACCATTCACCTGATTCAGATCGTCCAGCGATTCGAACGGCTGCTGATCTCGATATTCGACTATTGCATCGACATCGGGCCGATCCAGAATGGGCTGGAAATTCCCTGCTGCTGCCGAAGATTGCCAGGCGAAAAGAAGTTCTGCTGATGCGGTGTTTATGTTCAGCTTGTTATCACCGAAAACCCTGACGAAAGGGGTCAATTTCTCAACCATCTCGGCGTCAAATCCTTTGATCAGGTTCAACTCTTCTACGGCATCCAATGCGCCTGCTTTTCGGGAATAGGGCGGTTGCTGCTGCAGGTAATAACTTTCGTCCGTCGATACGAACTGCGAGTCGGCATTTTTCCAGTCCCGCAATGCGGCCGCCAAACTGTCTGCCTCGGACGCCGAGAGCGCCAGTACTTCTTCGCACAGAGCTACAAAACGGTGATAGCCCGGCAGCGGGTTGCCTCGATTATCGGCAACGCTGTTGAGATTGAAACGTCCGCTGAGATCCTCAATCTCGATACTGACCGTCCCTTCACCAGCCGGATAGTTCGGCACACCCTGTCCCCAGAGTTCGTCCGGGTGGTCGTAACCGTTGGTATCGACCTGCAGGATAATCCGCCCAGCCTCAATTCCTCCCCTGGCCAGATAATAGGCGCCGGTCCGGTCCCTGAATGTTTCAGTGAGACGCAGATCGACCAGAGTGGAAAAAGCGAACTCGCTGAGCAATGAGGTCAGCAGAGCAATCACTCCCAGGACCAGCAGCAAGGCCATACCTTTTTCCTGTTGCAACCGTTGCATCTCAGCTCCCCGCCAGTTCAATGGTCGACAGGAAGGAATGGACCTGTTCGTCAAGCTCAACCTCGATAGTCAGTTCGATCATCTTGGGAAGCATGCCGGTCTGCTGACTGTCCCACTCGTCCTGCCAGTCACTACCATCATAGTACCTGAGCGAAAAGGTCTTCAGCCCAGTGATCAATAACTGTGGCCTCAGCTCCGATTTGTCGATCAGCAGAGGCCATTCGCTCCGATAGAGCCTGATTTCCTGCTCCATCTCCAGCTGTTCGTAGCGAACCAGAGAGATTCCGCCCGGTCTGCCGCCAAAGAGCGGCGTGGAGAGGGTGGTAGAGAATTCCAGAAACGGATACCCCTGATTGTTACTCCCGGCCAACAGCCGTGTCTGTTTGCTGCTGGTACTGAAATAACCGCTGCGGATTTCACCGGCCATCCGATCATATAAAACTCTGGCCTGATGATACTCTTCGCCAACAGCTTCCAGTCGATCCCGCGCCCCGCTGACGGAACTGAACACCCCGTAAATTGTCGTCAGCAGAATGGAGCCAATACTGATCGCGACCAGGATTTCAACCAGCGTAAATCCCTTTTCTCCACGGGCGTTCATATCAATTCTCCAGGAAGGAGACCAGGTTAACCTGCTCATTCCGGTCTACCTCGCCCCAGATGACGGAGACGGTCACCTGCTTGACCTGGGGAATAATCGTATCCTGATAACTGACCTGCCAACGATATTGGGAAAATGGCTCGTCAAACGACTCTTCCTGTTCCTGCCAGCCACTACTCTTTCCCGTACCCAGAACCGTTTCTCGACTCAGGAGATGCTGTGCCAGAAGGGTCGCCTGGGTTTCTCGCTGCAATCGCTCCTGAACCGAAATTGACCGATTTGACAAGGACAACAGGCTCACCAGCGCAATCGACACAATCGCCAAAGCAATCATGACTTCCAGCAGGGTAAACCCCTGATCGTTATATCTCCTTGCGCCCGTCATAAATCCTGGTTGTGCCTGTCATCGGCACAAAATTGAGAGTCTTGACCTGTTTGTCTGTATTTTCCAGTTGCACCCAGGTCTCCTCCATCCACCCCTGCGGATAAATCCGAACCGTGACTTCGCCGCTGCGGAAACTCCCTTTCCCCGAAACCTGTATCTGATCAATCTGGAACGGGGCTAATTTTTTAGCCTCCTTGACTGGAACCTTTTCTACCTGTGTTCCGTTCCGTTCCAGACGGTAAGTCCTGTAGCTCTCATCATCCAGATTGAAGGTCAGCAGATGAATCTCCCGCCTGAGGGCGGCTTCGTTGTATAGCAGCTTAACATTCCCGGCCAACTCTCGCATGGCTCGTCGCTGCCCACCGTCTCCCTGATTGGTTATCAACGGCAGACTGATCAAGGAAAAGATCGCCAGCAGACTGATCACAACCGTCAGCTCAATCAGGGTAAACCCCGTCTGATCAGTCGATATTCCAGTTTTCGATATCGGCATCGTCACCTTCACCGCCAGATTCACCATCCGGGCCATATGAAATCAGATCGAAATCTCCATGCGAACCGGGGGAGAGATAGAGATAGTCATTCTCCCAGGGATCCTTCGGGATTTTTTTAATGTATCCACCCGCACGATACTTGGCAGGAATACGCCCGCTGTCCGGTTTACTCACCAGTGCCTGCAGACCCTGATCTGTCGAGGGATAAAATCCATTGTCGAGCTTGTACAATCCCAGTGCTTCTTCCAGACTTTTGATCTGAACTGCTGCTTTGGTGCGTCGCGCCTCTTCCGGTCGATCGAGCAGGCGGGGGACGACAATTCCCGCAAGAATCCCCAGAATCACCACGACCACCATAATTTCAATCAGGGTAAAACCCCGACTGTTTTTAAACTTTTGCATCCTCATGCTATCTCCTTGAACGCTTCGTTAATTTTTGTTCCATGTGGCCATTTAATACTCAGAGACGATTATCCCATCCCCTGACTGGCCTGAAAAATGGGGAGCAGAATCGCCAAGACAATAAACCCGACCGCCACCCCCATAACCAGAATCATCAATGGTTCCAGCAACGACATCAGTCCATTAAGGCGAGTTTCTACTTGATATTCGTAGTTCTCTGCCACCTTGATCAGCATCGCTTCCAGATCGCCACTCTTCTCCCCGACAGCTATCATCTGCGGCAACATGGCCGGAAAAACATTCGCCTTTCGCAGTGGTCCGGCCAACCCGGACCCTTCGCGAACTGCGCTGTTCACATCGGTCAGCAGCTTTTTCAATTGCTGGTTATTCAGCAAACCGGTGACAATCTCCAGCGCAGTCAAAAGAGGCACCCCACTGCGCAAAAGAGTTCCCATGGTGCGGGCAAACCGGGCGGTTGCACCCTGTAATAATAGTGGACCGAACAGTGGTAACCGAAACTTCTTTCGGTCGAACCAGAGTCGTCCGCGCTCTGTTTTCAACTGCTGGCGTGCAATCCAGAATCCGATCAGCGCAATAATTACCAGCAGCCACCAGAAATCAGCCATGAATGAACTGACCCCCATCAACCAGAGGGTTGGCAACGGCAGGGCTTGATCGAGGTCTTCGAGCATGCGTGTGACTTTTGGCACAACAAAAGCCATCAAAAAGGCAAGTACGCCTCCACCGACCAGCAACATCAAGAGAGGATAACTGAGAGCCGCCTTCAGGCGTGCACTAAGGCGGGCCTGATCTTCGAGAAATTCTGCCAGCTGCTGTAGGACCTTATCCAGGGTTCCACTGGCCTCGCCAACCTGAACCATGTTGACATAGATATCAGGGAAAATTTTCGCGTCTCCTCGCAAAGCCTGAGATAACGATACCCCCTGCAAAACATCTTCTCTTACCCGCGCCAGAGCTTTCCCAAGAACTGGCGGTTCCTGCTGATCGGCAACGGTTGCCAACGATTCATCAATCGTCATCCCTGCAGCGAGCATGGTCGCTAATTGTCGAGTCGCGACCGCAAGTTGAAGAACCTGAACCCGCCTGACAAACTGTCGGCCTTCCAGCTTGCTGCTCCGAACTTCCTGCAGCTGCTCGGGGAAAAGCCCTCGATCCCGCAACTGACGGGTCGCCGTCTGCCGCCCCGAGGCCTCAACGGTTCCTTTACGTCTCTTACCACGGTTATCGAGTGCGCTGTACTCGTAAAGAGCCAACTTAACCTTCCTCCTGGGTCACCCGTAAGACTTCTTCGATAGTCGTTTCGCCAGAAAGAACCTTTCGCAACCCAGCTTGACGCAAAGTCTGCATTCCGCCAGCCAGCGCCTGTTGGCGTATCGCCGACGCATCAGCATTGGTGGTAACCAGTTGTCGAATCTGATCTCCCACTTCGAGAAGCTCATAAATCCCGGTTCGCCCCAGATAACCAAGCTGCTGGCAGGCTGCGCAGCCTTGCCCTCGTTGGAAGGTCGCATTTTCCGGCAGCAGTTCTTCTCCGGCAAGTTCCCGTAGCAGGGCAGGATCCGGTTGATAGGCTTCACGACAATGAGGACAGATAGTACGCACCAGCCGCTGAGCCAGAATTCCAATCAAGGCAGAGGAGACCAGAAACGGCTCAACGCCCATCTCGACCAGACGTGCCAGAGCTCCAGCGGCATCATTGGTATGTAGTGTTGAAAAAACAAGATGACCAGTCAGAGCCGCCTGAACTGAAATTTTTGCAGTATCACCGTCACGAATCTCACCGACCATTATGATATCGGGATCCTGCCGCAGGATTGAGCGCAACCCCTGGGCAAAGGTCAGATCGATTTTCGCGTTGACCTGAATCTGACCAACTCCGGCAAGCTGATACTCGATAGGGTCTTCGACGGTGATGATGTTTTTTTCACTGGAATTGATCTTCGACAGGGCAGAATAGAGGGTACTGGTTTTACCGGCGCCGGTCGGCCCGGTGACCAGAACGATACCATGACTTTTGCGAATCATCGCTTCGAAACGAGGTAAAACCGTATTGTCAATGCCGACCTTTGAGAGCGAGCTTGGACCGCCACTCTTGTCGAGCAGACGCAGGACCAACCTCTCACCGAATGCAGTCGGCAAAGTCGATACCCGCACGTCGACTTCTTTTCCTGCAATCCGGATTCCGATCCGGCCATCCTGCGGCAGACGCTTTTCAGCAATGTTCAAGTTCGCCATAATTTTCAAACGTGAAACAATGCTCGCCTGGGCTCGATGGGGTGGTCGCAGAACTTCGTAAAGAATTCCATCAATCCGATAGCGGATCACCAGATCGTGTTCAAACGGCTCAATATGAATATCGCTGGCCCGCTGCTTGTAAGCCTGGGTCAGCATGCTGTTAACGAAGCGGATAATCGGCGCTTCGTCATTGGCATCGATCAGATCAGCCGGCTCCAACCCCTTGGCCAGATCAATATCGCCGCTCTGATCGATATCCTCGATAGCTTCCTGAGTTTCACCAGCCAGAGCCTCATAACCGCCGTGAATTGTCTCTAACAATACCCGCTGGGTCACGACTGAGGGAACGATTCGGCAGCCGGTCAGGGTGACAAGATCATTCAAGGCTCGATTGTCGTAGGGGTCAACCATCGCCAGTGAAATCGTTTGCGATTTTTTTTCAAGCGGTATCAGCCGGTATTCCTTGGCATAGCCGATCGGGATCAGCTCAAGCAGTTCTATGGCGGTTGGCTGAATTTCAGGTTCGGGGACATATTCCAGTCCGCTCTGGATGGCCAGTGCCTGGGCAAGTTGCTCATCAACAATACTGCCCAGGGCTAATAACTGTTCGCCCAGACGCAGTCCATTCTCCTGTTGCACCTGTAACGCCTGGTCGATAGTCACTATCGGAATCTGGAACTGCTGAACGAGAATGTCTCCCAAACGACGCCATTCCATTCGGGTCATTCCTTCCCCTCTGGCTCTTCCTCATTGTCCGGGAATGATTCAGGAGCAACCTCTTCTGCCAGAGGGCCGAAGACTTCCTGACTTCCATCAGTCTCCTTAAACAGCCTTAAATTTTTTCTGTTTCGTTGAGTGACCTTTTCCAGGTCTTCCGAGTTACGGATAATTGTTGGCGTAATGAAGACCATCAAACTGGTTTTGGTTTCTGTCTGCCTTTTGTTGCGGAACAACCAGCCCAGCAGGGGAAGATCACCCAGCAGTGGAACTTTGTTCACTCGCACCTGCTGGTTGGTCTGGAATAACCCGCCCAGGACCACAGTATGTCCATCCTCTGCAAGGACGGTATTTCTCACCAGCCTCTTATCGATACTCGGACCGACCTCGTTAGGATCTCCGACATTTTCATTGGCCAGCGCCACATCGCTGATCTCCTGATAAACCTTGAGTCGGACCTGATTTCCTTCAGTCACCTGAGGGGTAAAGCGGAGGGTCAAAGCCACATCCTGTCGTTCGACAGAGTTCACCGCGTTGCCAGCATTGTCGGAGCCTTTTGAGGTAATTATCGGCACGTTTGAACCGACCACAATCTCCGCTTCCTCATTATCTGAAGTCAACAGACGTGGAGCGGAAAGAACATTGATATCTGTGTCTGTCTCAGACAGGTTGATCAAGACCGACAGCGCCGGGATAGTGATTGAGTTCCCATCTGCGTCGGTCGTGGTAATCGGATTAAACATACCACCAAGAATCAATCCATTCACCGCCTGAGACAAAAGACTGGGAGCAGAGCTCTGGCCTCCGATTGGCGGAGCCAGATCACTCAGACCGACCGGGCCGGTGTTCAAATTACTGGTTCCGAAAACAACGCTTTCGTCGCCAACATCACCTGCACCCTGCAGAGAAACACCCAGATCGAGTAGCGCATCCATTCCCAGTTCAAGAATCAGGGTCTCAACATAGACCTGATTCCGCTTGATATCCAGCTTGGCGATAATCCCCTGGATCGTCTCATAATCTTTGGCGTTCGCATTTACCACCAACGCATTGGTTGGGTTATCTGCCGTAATGGTCACGGTGCCGATGGTCTCTTGTTCAGCAACTCCCTTGGCAACCGTGGAGGTGGTTGCAACTCTGGTCGTTTTCTGTCCTGCCTTAATCCCTGTGAGAATCTGGTTTAAGGTCTCAGCCAGAATATCAGCTTCGGCATTTTCCAGATAATAAACATGGATTCCGGCCCGAACATCGTCCGCTTTCTGATCAATCTGTTGAATGAAACTCTTGGCCTTGTCGATGAACTCCTGCTCACCGACCAGAATCAATCGATTGGTCCTGGTGTACGCTATAACCTGTCCATCCTCTGACTGTCCGGTACTATTCTGGGCCGCATTTCTGGCCGTGCTTCGTGCTCTTCTGACAGGCGTTTTGGGGACAAGAATCTTGGTCGCAACCTGTGCCGTCTCTTCTGCCTCAGCATATTTAAGCTCGACAATCTCTATGATATCGGTATCGGAACCTGAAACATCAAGCTCTTGGACGATCTGGTAAAGTCTCTCCGTGTTACTCGCACTGTCAGAGATAACCAGGGTATTGGTCGGCGCATATGCAACGACATGGCTGGTTTTAGGAATCAGAGGACGCAGAACGGTATTGGCAATTTCTGCAGCGTCTACATTTTTGAGGGGAATCAGACGAGTAATAAATTGCTCACTTGTAGAGCCTCTCTCTTCAATCGGCAGGTTTTCTTCTTTGGCGCTTCGGGTTGATACAATTTTATTCACTGCTCCAGATGGAACAATTGTGAACCCTTTAACGTTTAGTACGGTATGAAATAAATTATAAGCATCATCTATGCTCATCGGTTTCGGTGAGACAATCGTCACCTTACCCCTGACCTGCTCATCATAAACGAAGTTTATACCCGTCAACTCGCTGATCGTTTTGATCAGATCAACCAGCTCGACATCCTGGAAATCGAGAGTTATCCCTGCCTCAGTTCCTGACTTTTCCTGTATCTCGGCAGCCCATATCTGACAGGAGGCAAACAGCAGGCATCCGACCAGCAGAGCAATCGTCCTATTAAATCGTACCATCACGATCTGACTCCTAATCAATTGTATATTCAAACGTCTGCCTGCTGCCATTGCGCAACAAACCGAGGGAGAGGTTATTCGCTTCACGAACCTGTTGAAAAATTTGTAATGCCTTCTCCGGGCTGTTCAACTCAACCTGATTAATCTGGACCAGTACATCTCCTGCTTTCAACCCGAGAAGGTCCAGGAATGTGCCCGGCTGAATATGGACAATGGTGAAGCCAACGGTGGCTCCATTCTCTATTTTTGGAACCATCCGGGCAGTCTTCAAAAGTGCATTCAAATTTGAACGGGCTTTTTCCGCTTCTTCACTGGGAATCTGCCAGTGATTTTCGCCCAATTCGACAATCCTGACTGCTGATTCATTACTTCGCTCATTTCTCCGCCTCTGGGGAGCAGCGGCCCCTGGGGTTTTTATCTGGCTCTTTTCAACGATCATTTCCAGGATCGACTCCTCACCATCTGCGGAGACGACGATTGCTTTGTCACGCTCAACCCGAAACAGAGACAGCCCCCCAGGAAGGGTGTCTCCAACCCTATAGACATTGGTTTCTTTACCCGACTCAATAACCGCCAACGGGCTTTCACCACCAGCAACCGTACCGAACAATGTCAGGTCTGCTGCCCGGTTGGGTGCTGGTCGATTCTGCGCTTGTGAAACGCTGGACGACGCAATATTATCTGCTGCTTCCGGCTTTGCGACAGAATCGAACAAATTCCGCTGACTTATTATATTGAAATCCCGCAACTGCATCACTTCTGTTTCAGTCGGCTCCGTTGTAACAAGACTGAAGAATGACGTTTCAGGTGCCAGAAAAATTGCAACCCGGTCGGCGATGAGGCGCCCTAGCAGCACACCTAGACACACCGTCAGCAGAACAAGAAGAATATTTAAATTTTTTTGCAAGTCGAACGTCATCAACTATATCCTGCACCAGAAAACACACTTAAACATGCAATATATCATAGCCTGTCGAGTCCGCCAATCGAATGAAATCAAACCAACATCGTTTCTTTCTTTGGCGCGCTTTCGTCATTCGATTCACATTCCAGTCGCGCAAAACAAAAAACCTCCCTGTAAATATAACTACAGAGAGGCTCCCTAATTAATTCTGTATTGGAATCAGAACTCGAGTCGAATTCCTATCCGTAAAGAATCATCCACACGAACGTCGCCATATGTCTCAAAGTCGACCAGAACATTCTGGTAAGACAGGATTAAGTCCGCTCGAGGCATAAAGGCGTAATGGATGCCAACACCGCTTTCAAGATACTTCTCCGCATCCATAAAAGTAAAAACCTTCGGTGCATAATTAACACCTGCCAACACTCCCAGCCCTCTCAAGATTGGCGGAGAATAATCAAGAAACAGACCAACTCCGATAGCGAGCATTCTTTCACTATCTGTGTCAGAACCATTAGCAGAAATCTGCACCCCTGTCTCCAGACCGGGTATCGTCCCCGGAGAACCTTTGACTCCCGCAGAGACGGTCCCTAAAAAGGTATCCCTGTCTTCATTATAGAGCAATCGAAACCCGGCGATAGAGTCACCGTAGGCCTCGCGGTTTAACAGATGTATATAGCTGAACTGAGAACTTTCATTATTAAAATCCAAAGATACCGTACCAGCCCAGGCGGTTCCCGTGCCCAGCGACACTAGCAAAAAGACTGCTATTAACCTTAACATTTATTTACTGACTCCTTTTCAAACCTGGTGATCAAACATCTATCCGCTGTTCAAGGACCGACTTTTTACCTCTGCCCCCTTCAGCCAGCGTCATACTCTCAAGCAAAACTTCTCCTCCAATAACTGCTGTTTTTTTTACCAGATTCTCAGCTTCAATTCCATCATGTTTACGAAATGCCTCGATCAGCTTTTCATGCTCGCTAACTGAAATCGACATCCGACCCTCAACAGACAGAGACGCCATCCGCAAACGATTAAATTTCAATCCCAGCTGCTGAACCAGATCATACAGCTTTTTGTTTCCAGCGGCCTTGAGAAAAAGTTCGTGAAACTCGCTGTGGACCCGAAAAAAACTTTTCACATCTCCTTCTTCGGCCAGTTTCTTGAGTTTTTCATTGATATGAACCAACTGGTCGATTTCTTTCTCATTGAGACGGCTTGCCGCCAACTCAGCGGCATAGCCTTCCAGGATACTTTTGATGGCGTAGAACTCCTGGACATCCTGCTCTGAAAGCGCCGCAACAACTGCACCTTTTCTTGGTATTACCGTCAGATATCCTTCTGATTCCAACTGCCTGAAAGCCTCGCGAATTGGCGTTCTACTGATACCAAAACGTTCGGCAAGATCAGGTTCCGCGACCTTTTCACCCGGCTTGAGAGTTCCCTTCAGGATCGCATCACGGATTGTTTCAAGTATCTTTTCACGCAGGGTCTGATGGCGCTCAATAGGCTTATTTTTCAAAACATTTCTCCCCGTATACATTTTCACAGAATTGTATACAGTATACACTCCATGTCAACGCTTTTCTTTTGCTTTTCAGGTAACGCTTCAAGCAGGGAATTCTCCCTTCACCTCACTTGTTTTTTTCATCATACCTCGTTATTCTTTGTCGACTTCTGTCAACATTATTGGCGGAGGTACAATCGGTCTTAATCCAGCCCCGAAACCCTCAGTGAAGCTGGAAATGTCTTGATTACTCTCGAAAAAGCTCCAACAATAAGAGACATGGAAGCAATAGCAAAAGGACATGCCAGCAATGCATAAGCTTCTGCACATCCACCTGCCGTTACGCTTGCTGAAGAAGCGACTGATGTGGTTGATAAAACACCATCTGCAACCCGAGATTGCCTTTCAGGGCAATGAACTTGATAAAGTAGATCACCAGTTTCTTCACAGGGTCGGTGAACAACTGGCCAAGAACCAGTTACAGGTCACGATTCACGCGCCGTTTTTTGATCTCAATCCCGGCGCAATCGACTTTGCAATTGAATCAATCACCCGACAACGATTCAACCAGACCCTCGACGTAGCAGAATCCCTGCAAGCGAAACTGATCGTTTTTCATCCCGGATATGATCGCTGGAGATATGATCGTCAACCTGACCTGTGGCACGATCAGAGTCTGGCATTCTGGCCACCCTTAATTGAACGCGCTGAAAAGATTACCTGTTTGATGTGCCTTGAAAATATCTTCGAAGTGGTCCCGGAAACCCTGGCGAAACTGCTTGATGAGCTCAATTCTCCCTGGCTCGGTCACTGTTTTGATGTCGGGCACTGGAACCTCTTTTCTGAAACTCCACTTCAATACTGGTTTGAGAGGCTGGGTCATCATACACGGCACATCCATCTTCATGACAACCGAGGCACTGCCGACGAACATTTGGCAATCGGACAAGGGCAGATAGATTTTAGCTCACTCTTCAACCATATTAGCGCACTTGAGAGTTCACCTTCGATGACTCTGGAGGCTCACACTTCGCGTGATTTGAAAAAATCTCTCACCGCAGTGCTCCCTTTTCTCGATAAACTTTCCACATAAAAAAGAGAACGACCCGGTGGGTCGCTCTCTGTTGATCCTATCTGTCTTAATTCATTCAGCGAGCGGTTTTTCCAGCGACCTGAATCCGGATAAGTGCACGCTCTAAGGCTGCTTCCATAACTGCAAATTTCTTGTCTTCATGAGACAGTGTCTTAAGGGCACTTTCTGCTCGACCCAAAGCGGCCTTGGCACGCTCAAGATCAATCTCATCAGCTTTCTCGGCTGTTTCTACCAGAACGGTTACCGTGTCGTTCTCAACCTCAAGATAACCCCAGTTTACCGCCACGTGAAACTGCTCACCGCCCTGACGATAAGAAAGATCGCCAATTTTCATGGTGGTCAATAACGGGGTGTGACCCGGCAGCAAGCCAAGCTCACCCAGAAACCCCGGTGCGGTAATCTCATCAACTTCCTGAGAGAGAACGCGCTTATAAGGGGTGACCATTTCTAATTGTAGTTTTTCAGCCATTGCGACTGTCCTTTATGCTGTCATCGGAAATGACCCGATCTTAGGCTGCCATACTCTTGGCTTTTTCAATTGCCTCTTCAATGGTACCGACGAGATAAAAAGCCTGTTCAGGTAAATTGTCATGCTTACCAGCCAGGATTTCCTGGAAACCTTTGATAGTATCTTTCAGCTCAACGTACTTTCCGGGAGAACCGGTGAACACCTCAGCAACGTGAAACGGTTGGGAGAGGAAACGTTGAATCTTCCGAGCACGGGCAACAACCAACTTATCATCTTCTGAAAGCTCGTCCATACCGAGAATGGCGATGATGTCCTGCAGATCCTTGTAACGCTGCAGAACAAACTGAACCTCACGAGCAACGCCATAGTGCTCGTCACCGATGACCTGAGGATCAAGGATCCGGCTGGTTGAGTCAAGCGGGTCGACAGCGGGATAAATACCGAGCTCGGCAATTTGGCGCGAAAGAACAGTCGTTGCGTCAAGGTGAGCAAATGCCGTCGCTGGAGCTGGATCTGTCAAGTCATCAGCAGGGACATAGATTGCCTGAACCGAAGTGATAGAACCCTTGTCGGTCGTGGTGATCCGCTCCTGCAGCTCACCCATCTCCGTAGAGAGAGTCGGCTGGTAACCTACCGCTGAAGGAATTCGACCGAGCAGCGCCGAAACCTCGGAACCTGCCTGGGTAAAACGGAAGATGTTATCAACGAACAGGAGAACGTCCTGACCTTCCTCATCACGGAAATATTCTGCAACTGTCAAGGCCGACAGTGCAACCCGGGCACGAGCTCCGGGAGGCTCGTTCATCTGGCCGTAGATCAACGCGGCTTTATCAAGAACACCTGACTCTTTCATCTCTTCCCAGAGGTCGTTCCCCTCACGCGTCCGCTCACCAACGCCAGCGAAGACCGAGTAACCACCGTGCTGCTGAGCAACATTGTTGATCAGCTCCATAATCAGAACCGTTTTACCAACACCGGCTCCACCAAAGAGGCCGATCTTTCCACCCCGGGAATAGGGAGCGAGCAGGTCTACAACCTTAATCCCGGTCTCAAAAGCTTCAACTTTGGTAGACTGGTTAATAAAAGCAGGTGCCGGACGGTGAATAGGCCAGGCCTTTTCATTCTCAACGGGGCCAGCTTCATCAACAGGCTCACCTATAACGTTCATGATCCGACCAAGGGTCTTAGGACCAACGGGCATCAAAATCTGATCACCAGTGTCAAGGACCTCCTGGCCACGAACCAGACCGTCCGTAGAATCCATGGCGATGGTTCTTACGGTATTTTCACCGAGATGCTGTGCGACCTCGCAGACCAGATTCCACTCCTGATCTCCAAGAGATGGGTTGGTCATTTTTACTGCGAAGTAAATCTCCGGCAGCTTCCCGGGCTCAAATTCGACGTCGACAACAGGTCCGATAACCTGTGTAATTTTTCCCTTGTTCATAATTGACTTTCCTCCATTATCCTGCCGGAAAAAGTGCTGTCCGTTTATTTGAAAGCGTTACTTTATTGATTCTGAACCGGAGATGATCTCCATCAACTCTTTGGTAATAGCAGCCTGTCGTGCGCGGTTGTACTGCAAGGTCAACTTTCCGATCATTTCCGAAGCGTTGCGGCTGGCACTATCCATTGCTGCCATTCTTGCGCCCTGCTCTGACGCGTTCGACTCGAGCAAAGCACGAAAGAACTGGACCTCGATCATCTTCGGTAATATCTGCGACAGAACTTCGCCCTGATTCGGCTCATAGATGTAGTCGACAGAGCTTTCTGCCCCCTCTTCTACGACCTTAGGTTGAATCGGCAGGACCTGTTCCAGGGTGACAATTTGTGTAATGGCACTCTGGAAAGCGTTGTAAAGAACGAAGACAGCGTCGTAAGTTTCCGCATTATACGCCTCAACTACCTCCTGCCCAAGCAGGGCGGCCGTCTTGTATGTGGCGTCACTTGTGATGTTTTCATGGACTTGCTTGATGTTTTTACCCACACGGTTTCTGAGAAACTCATTACCTTTTCGACCAACGATGGTCAGATCGATAGCTTCAAAACCCCGCTCGTTCTCTTTTATGAATCGCTCAGCGGCCTTGGAAACGTTGGCGTTGAAACCACCACACAGACCGCGATCAGCAGTCATCAGAACGACAAGTGCGCGTCCTTTACCACGTTCACTCAGCAGTGGTTGAGAATCTCCATCATCACGCATGGCGAGGTTGGCCAACACTGATTGAAGTTTCTCAGCGTAAGGGCGTGCGGCAACTGCGGCGTCCTGAGCGCGGCGCAACTTGGCAGCCGAAACCATCTTCATCGCTTTGGTGATCTGCTGGGTGTTTTTAACCGTGCCGATCCGCTTTTTTATGTCCTTGAGACTTGGCATCCGTTCAAACCTTCTGCAGGCTGGTTAGAATCAGGCTGAAAACTGACCGTTAAACTCATCAAGGGCCTTTTTGATCCGGGCCTCCAAATCATCGTCGATCTTATTCTTCTCTGCGAGTTCCTTGAGAACGTCAGCATGCTGCGCTTCAACGAAAGTGAGCATCTCACTCTCGTAGCGCTGGACAGCGCTCGCCGGAAACTCATCAACATAGCCATTATTGGCAGCGTAGATAGCCAGAACCTGGGTAGCAACCGGCATCGGTTGATACTGGCCCTGCTTCAAGATTTCCACCAGACGCTCGCCACGTTTCAATTGGCGCTGAGTTGCTTCGTCGAGGTCCGATCCGAACTGGGCGAAAGCGGCCATCTCGCGATACTGGGCAAGTGCCAGTCGCAACGTACCGGCAACCTGTTTCATCGCCTTGACCTGAGCGCTACCGCCGACACGTGAAACGGACAAACCGACGTTGATAGCGGGGCGAACGCCAGAATAGAACAGGTCTGTCTCCAGGAAGATCTGACCATCGGTAATCGAAATAACATTGGTCGGAATATAAGCAGAAACGTCACCAGCCTGTGTTTCAATGATAGGCAGAGCTGTCATACTTCCGGCACCCTCAGCATCACTCAGCTTCGCAGCACGTTCAAGTAACCGGCTATGCAGATAGAAAACGTCACCAGGGAATGCTTCACGCCCTGGTGGACGACGGAGCAGCAGGGAAAGCTGACGATATGCAACTGCCTGCTTGGAAAGATCATCATAGATAATCAGTGCATGTCGACCGCTATCGCGGAAATATTCGCCCATAGTGACACCGGTGTATGGAGAGATAAACTGCAAGGGTGCCGGGTCGGATGCGGTCGCCGCAACGACGATTGTGTAGTCCATAGCGCCCTGCTGTCGCAGCTTCTCAACAACCTGGGCAACCGTAGAGCGTTTCTGACCGATCGCGACATAAATGCAGATAACGCCATTACCTTTCTGGTTGATAATGGTGTCGAGCGCAACCGCGGTTTTTCCGGTCTGTCTGTCACCGATAATCAGCTCCCGCTGACCACGACCGATAGGAACCATTGCATCTATCGCTTTGAGTCCCGTCTGCATCGGCTCGTGTACCGATTTCCGTGCAACGATTCCCGGGGCCTTAATCTCAACCTGACTGTAGGTTTCAGTCTGAATATCGCCCTTGCCATCGATCGGAATACCGATTCCGTTGACGACACGTCCAACCAATGCCTCACCAACGGGAACCTGAACAATCTGTTCGGTTCGCTTTACAGTATCGCCTTCCTTGATATGTTCAGAATCACCAAGAATCGCGGCTCCAACGTTGTCTTCCTCAAGGTTGAGAACCATTCCCATGGTTCCACCCGGGAACTCAAGCAACTCACCGGACATCGCCTTATCCAGGCCATGAATACGGGCAATACCATCACCAACAGAGATGATAGTTCCAGTTTCACTGACCTCTACCTCTCGGCCGAAGTCCTCGATCTGCTTTCTGATAATTGCACTGATCTCTTCTGCTCTAATTTCCATGATATCTAATCACCCCTTTGCTAAGGTATCTGTAATACGTTTCAGCTGGGTTTTCACACTGCCGTCAAAAAGCTTTCCGTCCATCTCGGCCTGTAGACCACCGATCAACGAATTATCAATATCAACACTCAAAACCACCTGCTTACCGGTCTGTTTTTCAAGATCCTGCTTGATCGCATCAGTCCGTTCGGAGCTCAGTTCACTCGCAGAGGAGAGTCTGGCCCTCACCAGACCTGACTGCTCATCGGCAAACCTGCGATAATTATTTTTGATTTGGGGTAAATATCCGATACGACCCTTTTCCAGCAAGAGTCCGAGGAAGTTGTTCATTCCCTCGCTCAGCTTGAGCAGCTCGGCAAGATCGCGCATAATTGCGGCTTTCTTTTCCACTGCAAATGTCGGACTATCGAGCAAAAGGCGTAAAACATCCTCGCTCTCCATGACCGACACCACTTTTGCCAGTTCCGCAGCATATGGCTCTACCTGTTGCTTTTCAGCAGCAATATTGAGCAGTGCTTTGGCATATCTTATGGAAATCGCGCTGTTACTCAATGTAACTCTCCCACCTTCTTCATATACTCATCAATCAGACGAGCATCATCCTCTTTGGTGAAGTTCTTTTTCAGCAAATCCTCAGCCAACGTCACTGCCAGCTCAACAGCCTCACGTTGCAATTCGGACCGGGCTTTGGCAACTTCCAGAGCAGCTGCATTCTCTGCATCCTTCTCGATTTTGATTGCCATTTCTCTGGCGCTTTCAATTATTTTCTTCTGCTCCAGTTCCCCTTCGCGCCGAATCGCGTTACTGATTTCTTCAATCTCTTCAGTCGCCAGAGCCAATTTCTGATCATACTCAGCAAATTTGGCTTCTGCATCCGCCTTGGCTTGTTTGGCTTCAGTCAGCGCCTTTTCAATACCCTCGCGACGGCTGGCCAATCCATTCTTGATTGGTTTTCTCAAGAAAAAAGTCAGCAAGGCTGCCATCAGCCCAAAGTTAAGAATCCGCCAGAGAAAATCCTTAAGCAGTGCGCCGCCAGCTTCATGATCCCCGCCACCAGCAGCAATGGAAACACCAACCATCATGAGAACCAGAATCAATGCCGTTATTGTTGTTCTATATTTGCGCATGTGAAACCTTTCCAGAACTATTTAAACCAATTCGCGACCAAGAACCTTAGTCGCAATCTGTCCGGCCAGTTCTTTCGCCTCGGTCTTGAGTGTCTTGCTCGCCTCAGTTGCCTCATCAGCGACCTGGGACTTGATAACCTGCAGGCGAGCGGCAGCTTTCTGCTGCGCTTCTCCGAGAATTGTGCTTTCTTCATCGACCGCTTTCTGTTTCAGCCGGCTGCGCTCCTGACTGGCAGTGGCCTTGGCTTCACTCAGTTGAGCCTGGTAACGAGCCATCTTCTCTTCAATTTCACCCTGCAAACTCTTAGCCTTGTCGTGCGAACCATCAATCGTCTCACGACGTTGCTCAAGGGCACTGCGCAATGGTCGATAGAGAAGCTTGTTCAGGACAACAAGAAGAACAACAAAGTTTAAAAATTGTAGAACAAGAGTCCAGTCAAGATTGATCACTTGAGGTCACCTCTTCAATTCCGGAAACTCTAACCTTCCGGTATACTGTATACATTAATTGATTAACTAAAAAAATGGCTGAGCGCCAAAGCAGGGCATAGCTAACACAGAGGGTCAAATCTTGTCAAGATATTTTGCCTTTTGTGTTGTTTCGATGACTCGATAAACGCCGCGATTTCCCACTCTTGCTATTGTTTGTCTGTTTTCATCTCTCTGATTTTCGGCGTAGCATCTGTCATAACAACCTGGCCGTTAAATAAGACCTTTTCTTCTATCTTCAAAACCGGCGTTTCGATGTTTCCTTCAACACGCGCAGGTGCTCGGAGATCGACCATGTTTGTTGCATAAACATTGCCTTTGAAGCTACCACTTAACACCAGGGCACCGACCCGGATATCACCCTCGACTTTGGCAGATTCTCCAACCACAAGAGTGTCGGTCGAATTTATCTCTCCAACAAACGACCCATCCAGGCGAACCATTTCGTCAAAACTGAGTTTTCCCTCAAAAGAACTACCTGGTCCAAGAAATGCCTTTATGTCAGCCTTGTCGATAGACACTGATTTTTTCATGCTTTTTTTCTCCTGTTTTTTTCCACTGAACATATGTCCGCCAAATATAATGAATAGAGGGTTTAGATAGAACACGCCATCGACCAGGAAACTAGCTGACCCCGAACAACTCTAACAACCGATCCAACTCTTCCAAATCATGGTAAGTGATAACGATCTGACCACCCTTCCCTTTAGGGGAAAGTTTAACGTTAGTCCCAAGTGCCTGTTTCATTGCTCCTGTCAGGCTCTCAAGGTTGGGGTCTGGTTTCTTCTCAACCTTTTTAACCTTAACCCCTTCGAAGTTTTTGATCTTTTTTACCAGAGCTTCCGTATCCCGCACAGAAAGCCGCTTACGTATAACTTCATCGCTGGCCTCTACCATATCACCCTCTTCTTCGAGTGAAAGTAAAGCCCTTGCATGACCCATTGAGAGCCGAGAATTCAACAGATCATCCTTAACCCGCTCGGGAAGTTTGAGTAATCGTAGCGCATTTGCTACGGTTGAGCGGTCCTTGCCGACCCGCTTTGCAACCTCCTCCTGCGACAGATCAAAGTTATCCATCAGGTGTCGGTAGGCAGCAGACTCCTCCATGGGGTTCAGGTCTTCCCTTTGGATATTTTCGATCAGGGCAACCTCCAGAGCCCAATCCTCGGAAACATTCTGGATAACAACCGGAATCTTATCGAGTCCCGCTTTCTGAGATGCCCGCCAACGACGCTCACCAGCAATAATTTGATAGTGATCTGCCATCTGTCGCACAACCAGAGGCTGGATAACCCCCTTTTCCCTGATAGAGGCAACCAACTCTGCCATCTTGGCATCATCAAACACCTTACGGGGTTGCTGACTATGTGGCTTCAGATCTTCAATTGGACAGACATAATACTTCTTTCCGCCCTCTTGTGCCGCCGAGGTGAGCAGGGCGCCGATCCCCTTTCCCAATGCTGGCCGCTTCGGCTTAGCCACGCTGACCTCCTGTCCCAACAATCTCATTTGCAAGATCCATGTATGCTCTGGCCCCCCTGGAGTTGATATCATAAAGGATTGCAGGTAGTCCATAACTGGGAGCTTCCGACAAGCGAACATTTCTTGGCACCACTGAGTTAAAGACCTTATCGCCGAAATGACTACGAATCTCTTCACTGACCTGACGACACAAGTTATTACGCCTGTCGTACATCGTCAGCAAAATACCGCAGATAACCAGTTGAGGGTTCAACTCTTTCTGAACCAACCGCACTGTCTGCATCAACTGACCAAGGCCTTCCATGGCATAAAATTCACACTGCAAAGGAACCAGTACACTATCGGCGGCAGTCAGGGAATTAACTGTGAGCATACCCAACGAAGGCGGACAATCAATAATGATATATTCATATTCATTTGATATTTTTTCTAGAACTTGCTTAAGTTTGAATTCCCGCTTGTCATGACTTACCAACTCTATTTCAGCACCGATAAGATCTGTATTAGAGGGTAGAACATCAAGGTAGCCCAGTTCGGTCTTCTGAATTAATTCGTCAACTGGAGTCTCTCCGATAAGTGCATTGTAGACAGTTAATTCAATTTCTGTTTTATCGATACCAGAACCGCTACAGGCATTGGCTTGTGGGTCCATATCGACCAGTAAGGTTCTCTTTTCAGCAGCAGCCAGCGATGCGGAAAGATTGACCGATGTCGTGGTTTTTCCGACCCCGCCTTTCTGGTTTGCCACTGTAATAATTCGCGCCATACAAATCACTCCTGAGGCTCAAGTTGAGCAAAAGAGATTAACACAAGCCGCTAGTTAAAAAAAGACTAATAATTGGTGTTTTCCAGAAAAATCGGGCACGCAGCCAACACCTTTAACCGTTCGTCGATGGTGTTTTTTTTTCTTTTGTCAATACAACAACTTGCCGTTCAGACCTGGAAAAAGGCAGAGAATAGCTATGAACATACTCAACCCTCAAGCCAGCTTCACTTATTATTTTTTTCGCACCCAAGACCTCCTTTTCCCCCTCTGGCCCCTTCATCGCTAAAATTTTTCCACCAGTAGAGAGCCACGGGGCACCTAGACGAACGATAGTCTCCACTGAGGAGAAGGCTCGCGCCGTCACCACATCAAATCGCAGCCCCGTAGCAAGCTTTCCAGCAACATCTTCCAGCCTGGAATGAACTGGAGTGAATCTTTGAAGGCTTAAAACACGCTTGGCATGACGTTGAAAGCTGATCTTTTTCCCAACGCCATCAACGCTCAGAACATCAAGGTCAGATCGTGCTATAGAAAGTGGAATTCCTGGCAAACCAGCACCAGACCCCATATCGAAGAGAGTGTTCTTATTTTGCAGCAGCGGTAAGAGAAGCAGTGAATCGATCAGATGTTTTTCGATAGCCACGTCATGAGCAGTGATTGCTGTCAGATTAACCTTTCGATTCCAACGCAACAGCTCTGACAAAAACCGTTCAAGGCGCAGGTGGGCTTCTTCGTCCAACGTCAACCCGAAGCAATTAAGCCCCTCCTTAAGTCTCTCCCTCATCCTTTTTTTCGAAGGTGGACATTGAGCACGGCAATCGCTGCCGGCGTTACACCCTGAATGCGACCAGCTTGTCCCAGCGTCCCCGGTCTGACCTCTATCAGTTTCTCTCTGACTTCGTTTGAAATACCCACAACCTGTTCGTAGTTCATCGAGTCAGGAATAAGCACATCCTCCATCTCGCGGAAACGCTTAACCTGTTCCAGTTGACGCAGAATATAGCCTTCATACTTCGTAGAAATTTCAAGTTGCTCCAGCACGGCTGAAGAGAGACCGGACAATTCATTACCTATGGAAGCCAGATGAGCAATCTCAATTTCCGGACGTCTCAACAACTCTTCAAACGAAATACCGTTACGCAGCCCTTTTATTCCTAATGATGCAATAGCAGCTCCGTTTGACGGTTTTATTTTTTGCCCAGATAGAATTTGTTTTCCTGCCTCATACTCATCCTGCTTTTTTCTATACAAGTCCCAACGTAGATCGGAAACAAGACCAATTGTGTGTCCCAACTCAGTTAACCGTTGATCTGCATTGTCTTCTCGGAGCAACAAGCGGTATTCGGAGCGAGAGGTAAACATTCGATAAGGCTCACGGGTTGTCTGTGTGACCAGATCATCAACCATAACCCCAAGGTACGCCTGGTCTCTCCTTACAATTATCTGGTCCCTGTCTATAACCTGAAGAGCTGCATTTATTCCTGCCAACAACCCTTGGGCTGCCGCTTCCTCATAACCAGAAGTACCATTTACCTGTCCTGCGTGGTACAGGCCGGAAACTTCCATTGTTTCCAGTGTTGGTCTGAGCTGTGTTGGTTCAACAAAGTCGTATTCTATAGCATACCCTGGCCGCATTATCTCAACCTGCTCCAAACCAACCATACTTCGATAAAAAGCTATCTGTACATCAGGAGGGAGGGATGTTGACATCCCACTTGGATAAATCTCATCACTTTGTCGCCCCTCCGGTTCAAGAAAGGTCTGGTGTGAACTTCTTTCAGCAAAACGCACCACCTTATCCTCAATAGAAGGACAGTAGCGCGGGCCAACTCCCTCTATCACACCAGAGTATAGAGGCGACCGATCCAGATTCTGACGGATTATTTCATGGGTTTTTTCGTTAGTATAAGCAATATGGCAGGGAGCTTGTTCCATCTCTATCCGCTTGGTTAAAAAGGAAAAAGGTCTTATTTCTTTATCGCCATACTGTTTTTCAAGTTTTGCGAAATCAATAGAGCGTGCCGAAAGTCTCGCCGGAGTCCCTGTTTTCAGCCTACCAACCCTAAAACCCAGGTCGCGTAAGCAGTCAGACAACCCATCAGATGCAGGCTCTCCTGCCCTGCCACCAGAATAGTTGTTCAGCCCAACATGAATCAAACCGCGCATAAAGGTACCCGTAGTCAAAACAACAGACCTTCCCAAAAAGTCTATACCTTCGCGCGTCTTTACACCGACAACCTGACCTGCTTTGGTCTTTAGGGCAGTAACGACACCCTGTTTCAAATCAAGCAGGGGTTCAGCCTCTAACACTCTCTTCATTCTGGCACTATAGGCCATCCTGTCTGCCTGTGCCCTGGTTGCCCTGACCGCTGGACCCTTTCTGGTATTTAATCGGCGGAACTGAATTGCAGTTGCATCAATATTCAAGGCCATCTCACCACCTAAAGCATCAACCTCATGAACGAGATGTCCTTTAGCCAGCCCACCGATTGCCGGGTTGCACGACATCATCGCAACCGTGTCCAAGCCCATTGTCAATAACAGCACAGAGCAACCCATACGTGCCGCCGCTAGCGCAGCCTCACACCCCGCATGGCCCGCACCAACAACAATAACTTCGTATTCCTTGCCGTAACCAGTCACAAACTAACCACCATTCTATTGTTTCACGTGAAACAAAAAAACTACTTACCTATACAAAAGCTGGAAAAGATGTCGTTTAAAATATCATCGGGCGTTGTTTCTCCAGAGATAGAACCAAGCGCGTCCAACGCCCCTCTTATATCTAAAGCTATAAACTCCAGGGAAGACTGAACATTCAAAGAATCCATAGCACACCTCAAAAAATCCCGTGTGTGGACAAGGGCATCCCTATGGCGTTTTTCTGTAAGTGCCACAGACTCACAGTCACCAACAGAATGATCTATAAGCTGAGCAAGTATTGCCTCGCGGAGAGATTCCAGGCCAGCACCAGTCTTTGTAGAAATGTCAACCCGATCAAACTTTCTAAAGGAACTAACATCTGACTGTGACTCAAGATCTGACTTAGTAACAACCAGTAGAGATTTAGTTTCAACACATGCCTGATATGCTAAATCATCTTCTCTGTGGGGGGGGTGAGAGCCATCCACTAAAAAAAGAACCAGGTCGGAAGAAGCCACCTTTTCTTTGGCACGCCTTACCCCTTCTAGCTCAACCAGATCATCAGTACTACGAAAACCAGCAGTATCAATCAGCTTAACCGGCATGCCTCCTATAGTTAAATATTCCTCCAAGGTGTCGCGCGTCGTACCTGGTATATCTGTAACAATTGCGCGAGACTCCCCTAAAAGAGCATTCAAGAGAGAGCTCTTGCCTACATTAGGACGACCTAGCAGAAGAATAGTAGCCCCTTCAGATAATATTTTTCCCGTCTGATAAGTATCAAGAAGAGTGGCTATTTGACTCATAATATCGTTAAGCTGAGAGTATATTCCTTGTTGTTGCTCTTCGGGAAGGTCTTCTTCAGGAAAATCTATCCATGCTTCCACAAGTACGAGCAGCGATCGAAGTTGAGACGTAAACCTATAGATAGCTTGGCTCAACTGTCCATCTACCTGAGAAAGTGCCATAATACGGGCTGATTCCGAACGGGAATGAATTAATCGAGAGACAGCCTCTGCCTGGGCCAAATCAAGACGTCCATTCATAAATGCCCTGTAGGTAAATTCACCAGGACTTGCAAGCCGAAGACCGTACTGAAGAAAAAGATCAAGGATGGACTTGACTACAAATTGGCCGCCATGACAGTGGATCTCTACAACATCTTCACAGGTATAACTGCGAGGATGTTGCATATAGACGACCATTACTTCATCAACTTTCTGACCAATATTGTTAGATAGATAGCCGTGATAAAGGTGATGAGATTCCAGTATCTTTTGTTTCCCACTGGGAATAAAAAACTGATGAATGGCTTCTTTGGCAGCTGTTCCAGAGATACGAACAACTGCCAAACCACCATCACCAGCAGGCGTCGCAGGAGCTATTATGGTATCGGTACGGTTCACCGCAACCTCACACCAAATTAGGTAGGTTTACGATTGATCAGGTACTGTTGAGCAATCGTCAATACATTATTGACCAACCAGTAGACAACAAGCCCAGAAGGAAAATTAAGAAAAAGGAATGTGAAAACAACAGGCATCATCATCATCATCTTAGCCTGCATTGGTTCCATTGTGGTTGGACTCATTTTCTGTTGTATGAACATGGTAGCACCCATTATTAATGGTGTTACATAGTAAGGGTCCTTGGCAGAAAGATCCGTAATCCATAACATAAAAGGTGCATGACGGAGTTCAATTGAATGAAGCAATAGTTGATAAAGAGCAAAAAACACAGGAATTTGAATCAACATTGGCAGGCAGCCACCTAAAGGATTAACTCTATTTTCCTTATATAAGGCCATCATTTCCTGGTTTAAACGCTGTTTATCACTTGAATACTTCTCACGCATTTTTGCCATTTGTGGCTGCAATTTCTGCATCGCCTTCATTGAAGAATAGCTCTTCTGTGTCAATGGCCAAAAAAGAGCTTTGATGCAGATTGTCAACAGGACAATTGCAAAGCCCCAATTACCAAGATAACCATAGAAAAACTTAAGACCTACCAGCAATGGCTGCGCAATAATACTGAAAAAACCAAGATCAATAGCATAATCAAAACGATTTCCTGATGCTTTCAAAATGTCATAATCTTTTGGACCCAGGTAAGCAATGTAATTAAAAGTAGCAACTTCATTAGTTTCCAACTTCACAGGGGCTGAAGAAAAAATATTTTCTACATAACCGTCGCCCATTTGGACTTGAATCCTTTTTGCTGAATCGCCTTCTGGACTTACTATGGATGCAAAGTATTTAGTAAAAAAACCTGACCAATGAAAATCATTGTTATAGGACTTAGATGAGGTCAGCAGATCTTCCGGATCGTCCTCCTTTATTTCCTCACCTATAAGGGTTGTTGGTCCAACAAAATTATAGGAATCTCCTTTTCTAGAATCATCCCAAAAATTAACGAGGGAAAGATCAAAAACTCCTCCAGTTGGTTGACCAGAGCGATTAATCAACTTCACATTGAGATCAAACTCATAACTATCTGCATAAAAAGTATATTTTTTATGGATTTCAAGACCACCTGAAGTCTTACCAACAAACGTAATAATCTGCGTATCTTTATTTTTTAAAATAAATATTTCATTATCATTTTGAAGTGTATAGTCCAAATCGGATGGAAGACCAAGACCCTCTTTTCCAGTCGTTCTAAACGTAGCTAAATAATTGGATTCAGCCGACACAATATCAACAAAGTCAGAATCAGGTTCATTACTCTTTCTATATTTTTTTAATTTTGCCTGATTTATTCTGGCACCACTTGTCGTTAGCTTAAACAGGTAAATATCTGATTCAACAACTATATTTTTTTCAACTAATTGTTTTTTTATGGTAACAGCTTCTTCGGGTGAAGAAGTAGATATATTCTTAAACTCAGAATTAGCTGATTTATTTGAACTGGATGTCTCTTCTACAACAACCTGTTGGGGAGCACTAGCTGGGGGTGGTTGTGGTGGGAAAAGAATATTGTAGCCTGACCAGACAAGAATAATCAGAGCTATAGCTAGAATGGTCCGGTTTTTTTCCATTTTATTAATTTTCCCGTTTTATTATATGAGGTAAAGGGTCATAGCCACCAGGATGAAAAGGATGGCATTTTAATATTCTCATCAAGGATAGATAGAGACCTTTAAAAAGGCCATGTTTAATAAGAGCATCTCGAGCATAACTAGAACAGGTTGGATGAAAACGGCAGGACTGAGGTAAAAAAGGAGAAATTAAATAGCGATAAAAATCGATCAAAAAGATAAACGGTTTTACAACCATATGAAAGATCTCAACCCATTTTCTTCAAAAAATGTAATTCCTGCTCTACTTCTTTTGCCTTTAAATCAGCAGCATTTCTTTTTACAATTATAGATAAATCAACAGCTTTATAAAAAGATTCCCTGTTGCAGCGAAAATATTCTCTTAACATGCGCTTTATGCGGTTTCTACAAACAGCATTGCCAACTTTACGACTGACCGTTATACCAAGTCTGGATACATCTGCAGGAGAAGGCATACTCAAAAGAATAAAATGGGGTGTATGAACTCTACACCCCTTTCTACCTACTATTAAAAAATCCTTCGCCTTCCTAAGTCTTACAGAAGAAGGAAAAGTATATTTGCTTATAGAAGACTGCAATTAAAGACTGTAATTACTATTTCTGGGTAACTGATGCACTCAAAGATTTGCGACCACGAGAACGCCGACGATTAATAACATGACGCCCACTTTTTGTTTGCATGCGCTTACGAAAGCCATGGGTCCGTTTGCGCTTGATTCTACTCGGTTGAAAAGTACGTTTAGACATATATGCTCCTTCATATTAATTCATATTGTTTTCAGATAAAGAGGCATCATTAATCATATTTTCATTTTCAAGTCAATAAAAATAACAAAAAGAAAATTTATGAAAAAGTAAAAAACAAGAAAATAATGCACAGTGAGTTGATAACAGCTATTCACGGTACTTGCAATAATCAAGGTGTTTTGCTATTTTCTGACGTTGGATTTTAAAAGAAAAAACTATTTAAAATTATAAATTCACAGCTGTTAATAAACTGTGGATAAAAAGGTAATATGCTATGGAACGACTCTGGCTAGAAACGATGACTCATCTTGAAAAAAAGGTTAGTCCTCATAATTTTTCTACATGGTTGAAACCATTGGTTTTTATCAGCATAGAAAAAGAAATGGTAACCATCGAGGTACCAAATAGGTTTTTTTACGATTGGATAAACGAAAATTATAGAAAAATACTGGAAAAGACAATGTCTGACCTGGGAGCAGCCAACTATCAAATTAAAATATTGATAGATGAAAAAAAGAAACAAGATAAAATAATAGAAAATAAAGAAAAAAAATATAAAGAAATTGTAAAAAAACCAAAAAACAAAAAATTAGAAAATCACTTTCAAAATCTAAATAATAAATATACTTTTGAAAGTTTTGTATCTGGACCATCTAATCAATTCGCACATGCTGCAGCAATGGCAGTAGCTAATAATCCAGCAACAACATACAATCCATTATTTATATATGGAGGTGTTGGTCTCGGAAAAACACATATTGTCCATTCAATCGGAAATGAAATTATTACAAAAAATAGAGATATTAAAGTATGTTATTACTCTTCTGAAAAATTCATGAATGAACTTATAAATTCTTTAAGATATGTAAAAATGGATGAATTTAGAAATAAATTTAGATCAATGGATGTTCT
>DATFMC010000008.1:0-16075 GCA_035267105.1 Geopsychrobacteraceae bacterium | reverse complement strand
AACGTTATCCGCAGTATGCCTGCGGGGTTACTGACCATCGATAACGACCGCAGAATTGTCTCTGCCAACCGCAACGCATTGGACTACTTTGGGCTGGCCGAAAAGGACCTGATGGGCAAAACCCTTAAACAAGTGATTGCGGCAGAAGACTGTCCGCTTGCTCCGCTGTTGAATGAGACGAAAGAGTTCACCGACCTGCCGATGGATTGTCTCCGACAAGACGGAGTGTCGATCCCACTGAAAGTCAGCGCATCCCATTTGCGTGATCGAAACGGTGACTTGCGGGGAATGGTGTTGACCCTTCGAGACCAGCGGGAAATTCGTGCAATGGAAGAGGCTGTCGAGCGATCACGCCGCCATGCAGCGCTCGGTCGGATGGCGGCAGGCATTGCCCATGAGGTTCGCAATCCGCTCGGAACCTTAAGGGGCTTTGCTCAGTATTTTTCCCGGATTGAGTCAAAAGACACCAAAGTTCAGGAATATGCGGATCTGATGATCGGTGAAGTTGACCGGTTGAACAGAACGGTCTCAGCATTGCTGCAATTTTCAAGACCGCGTGAACCTGAGATGAAACCCTTCGACCTGTGTCCATTGCTACATCGTGCTGTGACGATGATTCAGACAGATGCAGACAACCAACAGGTTAAGATAGATCTACAATTAGCCGATGCTCCGTTAGAATTGTTCGCCGATCCCGACCTCTTACAGCAGGTTTTATTGAACTTGCTGCAAAACAGTCTGGGAGCCTCTTCAGCGGGCGATCACATAACTCTAAGCGCAGTTTATCGGGACAGTGTGATTGATCTGATGGTTCAGGATTCAGGGAAAGGGCTTTCGGCGGAAGAAAAGGAGAAAATGTTCGATCCCTTCTATACCACCAGAAAAGAGGGCACCGGGCTTGGTCTTGCTGTAGTCCAGCAGATAGTCGAGCAGCATAACGGACAGATCAAGGTGGAGAGCCAGGAAGACCATGGGACATGCATAACGGTTAGTCTGCCGGTGGACGGGGGAAATCATGAAAACATCTGCTAGCCGCATTTTGCTGGTTGACGATGACAAGGCCCATCGGAGCATGCTCAAGGCCCATCTTGGTGGGGAAGGCTATGGATTGGTCGAAGCGGAAGACGGAGACGTCGCCGTGCATTTGGTAAAAGAGAATCAGTTTGACTTGATCCTGCTCGATCTCAAGATGAAACGCATGGGAGGCATGGAAGCCCTGGCCAAAATTCATCAATTAAAGCCGAAGCTGCCCGTAGTCATTATCACCGCCTTTTCCTCGATCGAGACGGCCGTTGAAGCCATGAAAAAGGGCGCTTTTGACTACATCACCAAACCAGTTGATGCCGATGCCCTGCTGCAGACCGTCGAACGATCTCTTGAGGTCAGTCGATTAAAGGAGGGCGCACTTCAACAACAGGGGACAATGACTGAAACTGATCTAGGCAACTTGATCGGCAGCAGCCAAACCATGCAGGAGTTAGCGGAAACGCTTGCCCTGGTGGCACCTTCTGATGCGACCGTGCTCATCTCAGGAGAGTCAGGGACTGGAAAGGAACTGGTCGCCGGAGCCGTCCACCACAACAGCCTTAGAAAAGAAGCGGCCTTCATCAAAGTCAATTGCGCCGCGCTGCATGAAAACCTGCTGGAAAGTGAACTGTTCGGCCACGAGAAGGGAGCCTACACAGGCGCAACGGAACAGCGCAAAGGACGCTTTGAACTGGCGGATCAAGGGACCTTGTTTCTGGATGAAATCGGCGACATGTCGCCGACGACTCAGGCCAAAATCTTGCGGGTATTACAGGAAGGCGAGTTCGAAAGACTTGGCGGTACGCAAACAATCAAGGTTGATGTTCGATTGCTCGCCGCGACCCACCACGATCTCAAACAGATGGTCGACGCTGGGCATTTTCGCCAGGACCTCTTTTATCGACTTAACGTTGTCCCTCTGCATCTGCCGCCATTGCGAGAAAGACCGATGGATATTCCTGCCCTGGCCGAGCACTTTCTTAATCTCTACGCCGACAAGAACAGAAAAGACATCCGTTCGTTTAAATCAGAAGCACTTGAAGCCCTGTTGTCCTATTCATGGCCTGGCAACATCCGGGAGCTGGAAAATGCCATCGAACGGGCCGTCATCCTCTGTCTAGAAGAACAGATCGGTTTGCCACAGCTTCCAGTTCAGGTCCGACAGGCCCACTCCAGTGAAGAGCAGCGGCCATTTGCCGTCAGGCCGGGCATAACTATAAAAGACATGGAAAAAGAACTGATCCTGTCCACCCTCCGGCAGACTGATAACAATCGAACCCAGGCCGCAAAAATTCTCGGCGTGACCCGACAGACCCTGCAGAACAAACTCAAGGACTATGGACTGACCTGATACTGTCAAAACATTTGACAGATGAACGATATTTCACCCCGCAAACCGGAAAATATTTTACCAGTCAGCCTCCGCGTAAAATTCATTCTTCAATAAATCCAGAGACTTAAGAATGTGGCACCGGCCTTGCTCTCTCTTTAGGTTCATTCACACAAGGAGAGCGTCATGCTGAAAAGAATCTTGTTGCCAATATTCATTCTCGGGACTGTCTTTGTCTTGACCGGCTGTGGTCACTACTGGGGGTGCGGAAGTGGACATTATCAGGGCCATAACCATGACCATGGTGACCATGAGCATCGCCATTATCAGGGGTGCGGTCATTCCGGATACGAAGGGTAAAAATTATGTTTTGTGGACCAGGAGCAGGTTGGGGTGGCTGGCATGGTGGCGGATGGTTTATGCCGGGCTTTTTCTTTTTCATTCTCATCGCCATTGTCGTATGGCTGCTATTTCGTCGTCAGCCGAACCCGGTCGGCACAGCCTTAAGCTGTCCAAAATGCTCCGGTGGAATTCTGGCGAGTTATTTCCGGTGTCCCCACTGCGGGGAAACCCTGAAGCACAACTGCCCGAATTGCAGCAAGGTTTTAGAGCAGAATTGGTCGCATTGCCCTTTCTGCAATGAAAATCAAGTCACTGCCACATCAGAACACAAAGGAGCATCATTATGAAAAAGATTGGTTTGATCCTGGGAGCAGCAAGTTTTATCTGCTTATATCTGTTTGCCTCAACAAGCTTCGCTTGTGGTGGATGCAATCGACATGGTGGTTCTTATGCCCAGTCAAACTTGACCGACGAGCAAGGGCAGCAACTGGATGCCATCAATGATAAATATGCAAAACAACTCGAAACGATACAGGATTCTCTCAACGAAAAATCACGCGAGTACAAGGAAGTACGTGCAAACGACAACACAACGGTCGGCACCTTGAACAAGTTGGAAGCCGAGATGGCCGATCTTGAGAAACAATATGGGAAGGTGCTTGATCAGGCAAATTCCGAGGCTGATGAAATTCTGCCGGACGGTTACGGCCCACGGTTTGCCTGCGGATACGGCGGATGTAACCACCAGCACCACAGGTGGGATGCGTCTAAAGGCCGTCACATGGGGTCCGGACCTCGACATGGGATGGGTGGCCGTCATATGGGCCCTGGCCCACGCTATGGCATGCCTGGCGAGAGCATGGCACCTTGCTGGAGCTGGTAGAGATTTAATACAATCAGAGAGGAGTGAAAGAATTATGGTTAATTGAACGAAAGTCTCAGCGCTTCGTCTAACTGTGAACAACTTGTGCTTCAGTCCACACAACTTTATGTTCCATCAACACGAAGAGGTTTAATGATGATTCAAAACGTAAAAAAGAAATTTCTGTTCACCCTCATAGCAGTTTTTTCGATCTTTTCTCTCTTCGCCTGTGGAGATGGCGGCGTCTCTCAAGCTACCGGCTCCCATTTGCAGCCAGCGACTGTCACTGGTACCTTGGCGACCCGGACAAGTGTTACCTTGATGCTGCTGAATGCCATCACACCAGTGGCGGCGGTGGCCGATATCCCGGCCGCCCTTTATCTCGATGATTCCACAGTGCCTGTTTATCCGGACGCTCAAGATCACTTTGTCATCAAAAATATCCCTGATGGCGACCACTCGCTCTTTATCCGTCTTGAGGGCGGAACAGAGATGGAGTTCCCCTTTCGTATGGCAGATGGACGAGGGTTGGACTTTGGCCTCATGACTCTGGCCAATGGTCAGGTCCACGATTTCACCGGATTTAACGGTTATCATTTTGGCTGGATTGACGAAGATAGTGACGGCATCAACGACAACTTTACAGATATTGATGGGGACGGAATCTGCGATAACAATGTCCGCTTTGCCGGGTATTCCTATCATATGGACCAGGGATTTCTCGATACCAATCATGATGGTTTCAATGACCACTTTGCGGACGCCGACGGAGATGGTATCAATGATCTCTCAGGTCATCGCTACGGTTTCGGTTTTGGTTTTACCGATGCAGACGACGACGGAGCCAACGATCGCTTTGTCGATGCAGATGGTGATGGTATTTGCGACCTGTCGGCAATGCCCTTTCAGCATCCCTTTGGCTGGGTAGACGAGAACGGTGATGGCATCAATGATAACTTCGTTGATGCCGATGGAGACGGTGTCAATGACCTGAGTGGAACCCGCTATGTCGCGATGCCAGGTTGGGCTGATTTCGATGGCGATAGCTTTAACGACTTTTTTGCTGATGCAGACGGTGATGGTATCAACGACCTCGGCAACATCTCGACACCTTATGGCCATGGGTTCGGCTGGATCGACGAGAATGGTGATGGTATTAACGACCGTTTCATTGATGCCGACGGCGATGGCATCAATGACCTTGCGTTCGGGTCTTTTGCCGGACAAGGCTCCTGCTACGGCTTCATGACCAGCCGTCAGGACACCAATGGTGATGGTTTTGACGATGTGACCGGCCTGCCTTATCGGCATGGTTTCGGTTGGTTTGATGCCAATGGCGATGGCACTAACGACGTTTTCACAGATGCCGACGGCGATGGTGTTAACGATTATTACGGCTATCACTATGACGGCGGCGGTTACCACAGAAATCAAGGTTTCGGTGGAAACATGGGTATGCAGGTTCCGATGTGGCCAATAGGTCCTGGCGGCATGATGAACTAATGACAGTATGAAAAATCGGGGATGTTTTTTGATTGTATTACAGAGCCACCGAAATGGTATCCCAGAAGTTGCGCTATTGAAATTGATAGGTTGAGATAGTCTTTTCACCGAAACATACTAAAACTCCTGATCTCTCCGATTTTGGAGCTAATCTCGATCCTTGCGGTTTGTTGGACTGAGAAGGCCAACGACGCCCTGCAGTCCCTTTGGACCGACAACAAGATATCCCTCCCAAAGAGGTACCAGGGGCTTGTGTTAACGTCCACAAGCCCCTGGTTTTCCTGTCAACAGTTAGTCCGCATACCGCCTAGCAATCATGCCCTTTACGCCGAACTGCTTGTACGCTTCGGCAAAGCTTGCTGAAATTCCGTTCCCGGCGACGCTTTTCTGCAATGGTTTCATTATTCCGATCCTGCTCGGCCATCAGCTTCTGGTAATTTTCCAGCCGTCGGGGGCTGAGGTCCCCCCAGTTGACAGCAGCCGTTACAGCACAATCAGCCTCGCTCAAATGACGACAATCCTTGAAGCGGCAACTTTGCGCCAAGGTCTCGATGTCGCCAAACAACGACGATACGCCGGCCTCGCAGTCACTGAGTTGCAGTTCCCGAATACCCGGACTGTCTATCAGCAGACCACCCTCGGAAAGAAAGTGAACGCTGCGAGAGGTGGTGGTATGACGTCCTCTGGCGTCATCTTCACGAATCGTCCCGGTTGCCTGTTCAGGCCTCCCGCAGAAGCTGTTGAGAAGTGTCGATTTTCCCACACCTGAAGAGCCGGCCATAGCAACGGTCTGGCCATGCCCACACCAAGCCAGGAGCGGCGCAACCGAGTCGGCATCAAGGGCGTTGACCATTTCAACAGTTATGTCGGGATTCAGGCTCATGGCCCGGCGTTGATACTCCAGCCAGCCATCGACCAGATCGACCTTGGTCAGCACCAGGACCGGTTCAACTTTGGCGTCGAGGGCCAGTGCCATGAAACGCTCCAGTCGCGACAGGTTAAAGTCACGGTTACAGGAGGTTACGATAAACAGCGTGTCAACATTCGCCGCCATCAGCTGCAACTTCGCTTCATTTCCCGCAGCTTTGCGACGAAACAAACTCTTTCGTTCCAGCAGTTTTTGCGGCTGGCTGGTTGCGGAATCAAGCAGCAACCAGTCACCAACGGTCGGCAGTTCTTCTGCGTTTCGCAAGTACCAGCTTCCCGGTATGGTCAACTGCTGCTGACCTGATTCGCCAGCCACCTCAATGCGATTGCGATTAATCGCCAGGACGCGAACAGGAGACGTTGC
The DNA here is from genome assembly GCA_035267105.1 of Geopsychrobacteraceae bacterium. GTDB lineage: Bacteria > Desulfobacterota > Desulfuromonadia > Desulfuromonadales > Geopsychrobacteraceae > BM509. The sequence continues at coordinate 9,721 of DATFMC010000008.1, read as the reverse complement.
TTCCCATTCTTCAAGGCTCAATTGTTGTTGGAAAAAATGACTCCAGCCCAGTTGGGGCAAAGAAAAAGATAGTTCAGACATAGAAACCCCCTTCGGATCGAAGATCCGAAAAGTAGACAATTTTGACAGACAACCGTCAAAGTGATTCAGGTGGGTTTCTTGATGTGGTAGAAACCCGGTGTCAATACCGGGCAAAGAAAGGAACATTGAAGGGGAGGGACTGCTTAATCCTTCAGGTCTCTCTTTGCCTTATTGCACATCATTACAATCTCCATGAATTTCTCCTTTCAGTTTGATTTAATGATCAGAAATTACCAGCGGCTGGAGACATCGTCAAGTTTTATGTGTTTTGCAGAACCTAGATTAATGGGTAAGATGCATGGGGTATAGGGTTGTCCAATTGAGGTGCCGCCATTGTTGATATTAGGCGTTCTTTGTTGTGATGGGTCAGTGCCTGTTTTTGAGATATCGGTTGATGGCTGTGGTTGTTCGTTTAATGGAATTTGGCTTTCAGTCTCATCCCTAAACGTGTAACATGTCCAGCTCTGATATAGCTCTAGGTGCTTGCGGTTTTCGGTACTCATCTTGAGCAAAGTGTCCAGAGCAGTTGATATGCCTTCTGTTCAGTGATTCTAGCTTTTGACAGATGACAATAATCAATTGATAATTTATAAATTTCTTGGCAGGAGGTACTTATGTCGGTAAATAAGGTTATTTTGGTTGGCAATTTAGGTAAGGATCCTGAGCTTCGCTACACTCCGTCCGGGGCGGCGGTTGTTACTTTTTCTTTGGCAACGACTGAAAGATATAAGGATCGTGACGGGAATCGTCAGGAGAAGACGGAATGGCATAATGTCGTTGCCTGGCGTCAGCTTGCTGAAATCTGCGGGAAGTATCTGCATAAGGGGAAGCAAGTTTACATTGAGGGGCGGATTCAGACGCGTAATTACGATGATCGGGACGGGAATAAGCGCTACATCACTGAAATCGTTGCGGATCAGATGCAAATGCTGGGTCGTGCCGGTGATGAAAGTGGTGGCGGTAGCAGCGGTTACGGCGGCGGTCAACAGTCTGGTTATGGCGGGTCTCAGCAACCGTCCGGTGGCGGACGACAGTCAGTCGGGTCCCAGGAAGAGCAATCGCAAGAGCCACCGTTTAATATGGACGATGAAATCCCGTTTTAGGGGTCCTGTGAAAATTAAAATCAACCAAAAGGCAGGGCATTAATAGCTCTGCCTTTTTTTGTGGTTTTTGTCCGGTGGTGGGTATGTCTTAGCAGGAAGCCGCAGTCTGCCTTGCCTTAGGTGTTTTTTCTGCGTTAGAAGCAGTTATGTTTATGTTTCAGTATGTTACCGACGTATATTTAGGAAAGGCACATTATAATTTTTTTAGATTGATTCAATAAAGAGAAAAATGCATACTGTCGATATATTGAATTTAGTATGGATAAGTGTGATTTTTGTGCTGTAATTTCATGGGTCTGCAGGATCGTCTTAATTATTTGAGGCTGATTGTGCGACCTCTTCGTCCACTGCCCCGATAAGGCGCATATGTCGGTAGTTCATTCACAAAACAGTGAGCGTGAGATCAGTCAGCTGTTCATGGCTCCACATGTATCCGTTCAGTTGTTGGGGGCGTGCCAGGGGGCGGTATTTTCTCCGCAAACCTTGGAAAAGATAATTCTTCAGGACAGCACTTTTTGCGTTAAGGTTCTCAATGCCGCCGTCCAGTCTTGTTCGGGTCGGATCGATCCGGCGGCACCACTCACATCTGCCCTCAATACCCTCAGTCTTCCTGTCCTTAAAAGCTTGGCCATCCAATCGGCAAAGCGGCTGGTTGAAACCAACTTCACCGCAGCTCAAGCGCAGTTTATGCGTGAACTCTGGTTTTATTCACAGGTGGGCGGCATCTCGGCACGCTGTCTGGCGGAATCGATTTCTTACCCCGCCCCTGAAGAGGCGCAGTTGACCGGTCTGCTGCAGAATGTCGGGATGTTGGCACTTTTCTCGAGAAACCCTGACAACTATATTCGCGACATTGGAACATCTTTCAGTGGCAAGGAGGTCAGAGGGCAGGAACAGGTCCGCTTTGGGATTGACCATTTTCAGGTTGCGGATGGGCTGATTTCGGGGTGGCAGCTTGAGTCTTTTATGGCGGACGCCGTTAATTTTCAACATCTTGACATTGAGCAATGCAAAGATGCAAGCACCTTAATCAGGATTGCCCGATTATCCCGGGAAATCTGCAAGAGTCCGTTTGAGCTTAATGACGATACCCTGTCCGCGGCTCAGATCCTGTTCAATTTTACAAAGAGTGACACGGAATATCTTGTCGGATTGGCAGAGAAACAGTATCGAAGCCTGACACCTTTTGATGGTGATCAGAATGCCTGCCTAGAAGAAGTCGGCCGAGTGCAGAAGCGTTTGACCTCGGTGGTGTTCTCCATTGCTGATCAAGAGGGGATTCGTTCGCAACTTGCCGACTCGACCAGCCTGGAAGATTTCGTGGGGACCGCGCGTCACCTCTATCTTCACAGCACAGCGGCAACCGAAGCTATTTTCTTTGTCACCGATCCACAGAATGCTCGTCTGGTCGGGCTGCCATCCCCTGAACAGGTGCGCCTGGTTAATGAATTGTCGACGTCGTTAAATAAAGGCAGTTTGTTGGCAGAGGCTCTGCAGAGTGAGAAACTCAGTCACTCGTTTGACCGGGAGATGGCAGATATTTCTCTCTTCGACCAGCAACTTATTCGCCTCTGTAAAGGACAAGGGATTGTTTGTCTTCCGCTGCAGATGGAAGATCAAAAACTCGGTGGCGTTGCCCTCGGTCTTGGAAGCAAGTCTGATCTGGAAATCTTTTCCTCTCCTTCAATCCAGGTGCTTGGCAGTTCCGTCGCCAAAGCATTGGCGGGACTGACTAAAGTACAACAGGAGCCCCCGGAGATCGAACCGGGCCGAAGTGACGTCAACCTGATTCCCAAACTGGTCCACGAAGTCAGCAATCCGCTGACAATTATCAATAATTACATAAGTGTTGTCGGAACTCTTCTGCAAGGGACTGAAAGTGAAGAGATCCTTCCGGCCATCGAGAACGAAATCAAACGGATCGGGGATATATTAAAGTATTACACTGACCTTAAAGAAACTCCGCAAATGCCTGACCCTGCTGTTGCTCTGAACGATCTGATCCTGTCCGTTGTCGAAAGCTTGAGGCCAGCCTTCTTTAAACCGAAAAAAATCGAAATCCTCACCGATTTTGATTCCACGATCCTGCCGGTTAAAACAAGGTCAGTCGTGATTAAACAGATTCTGGTCAATCTGCTGAAAAATGCTGCTGAGGCTCTGGATAATGGAGGCAAGATATCTTTAACAACTCGAGAACATGTTGCGTCTGATGGGCAGCATTATGTCGATATCAGTGTTCAGGATAACGGGCCTGGAATCGACAGGAAGATCCAGGATCGTCTTTTCTCGCCAGTCACCAGCACCAAAGGTGGGGATCACGCTGGTCTGGGGCTGAATATTGTCAAGGGGATGGTCGATAACATCGGTGCAAAAATCAGTTGTCACAGCTCGGCGGAGTTTGGTACCAGCTTCAACCTTGTCATACCCCGAATTGATGAGTGACGTTCATTTTTCTGTATTGATCTTTATGGTGGAATATTTTTATGGCTGAAAACAAGATGGGTGCCTCAGAGGTGCAGCAAAAACCGAAAATCCTGATCGTGGATGATGATCCGGCGATGCTGACCAGTCTTCGAATGCTGCTCAAAGCGAATGGACATAATGTGGAGCCTGCCCAGGGGGGAGCGAAAGCTCTTGAGCAGTTGGCTGAGGATAATTATGACCTGATGCTGCTCGATCTGCAGATGCCCGGAGTCGGCGGTCATGAAATTCTGCGTCATATCAAGGAAAATGACATAGATACAAAAGTGATTGTGGTCAGTGGCGAAACCTCCTTTACCGCGGTCAAAGAGGCATTGACCGAGGGGGCATACGATTTCGTTCGCAAGCCATACGATGCGGGAGAGCTGTTGACGACCATCAATAATGGCCTACAGAGTCGGGTTCTTGAACAGGAACATCAAACCATGGGCCTTGCTCTGGAAGAATCGGAAAAGCTGCATCGCTATATTGTTAATAATTCTCCAGATATTGTTTATGTTCTAAACAGCGAAGGTCGCTTCACTTTCGTTAATGACCGGATTGAGGAACTTCTCGGTTACACCCGTGAAGAGCTTCTCGGGCAGCATTTTTCGATGCTGATCCATGAGGAAGATCTGGTCGAGGCCAGTTACGTCTTCAATGAGCGGCGAACCGGGGCGCGTGCCAGTAAGGATGTCGAGCTCCGTCTGAGGATCAATGATGAAGCGAAGGCGGTTCGATATTTCGATACTCATGTGCTGCCGATTGCGCTCCATTCGGTCGGCATGTACAACCCCCAGGGCCTGGATGGTAAGGGTGAGTTTATCGGGACCTACGGCTGCGCCAGAGATATCACCGACCGTAAGCGCAACGAGGAACTGATCAACTATCAGGCTTATCATGATCTGTTGACCAGTCTGCCGAACCGTGCGCTGTTTGAGGACCGGCTTAACCTGGCGACGGCTCACGCCCGTCGCTATAAACAAATGTTGGCAGTCATGTATCTGGATGTCGACCGCTTCAAACTGGTCAACGATTCGATGGGACATGGCATGGGGGATAAGCTGCTGCAGATAATCGCCGAGCGGATTATGGGATGTCTGCGCGCTGAAGATACTTTGGCCCGATTTGGCGGTGATGAGTTTACTCTGTTGCTGCCACAAATCAGCAAAAAAGAGGATGCCGCTGCTGTTGCCAGGAAGATACTCGACAGTGTCAGGGCACCGATATCTGTTGACAATCAGGAGATATTTACCAGCGCCAGCGTCGGGATCGCTATGTATCCGCATAGTGGTGAAACGATGGAAACACTGGTGAAAAGCGCTGATATCGCCATGTATCACGTCAAATCGAATGGTAAAGACGGCTTCCAGTTCTTCAGCGATGAGATGAATGATTCCTACACCTGCCATCTGGCAGTAGAGCGGGATCTCCATCGGGCCCTTGAGCAGGAACAGTTTGAGGTGTTCTTTCAACCCAAAGTCAATCCGACCACCTGTCAGATTGTCGGTATGGAGGCCCTTATTCGTTGGCAACATCCAGACAAGGGACTGGTGATGCCGAACGATTTTATCCCCATGGCTGAGCAGACCAAGCTGATTGTTCCTATCGGCGATTGGGTTTTTCGTGCCGCCTGCGAGGAAATCTGTCGTTGGCGTGAACAGGGGCTACCCAAGATCAAAGTCTCGATCAATATCTCTGCAGTTCAGATTGAACAGGAAGATTTCGTCAAGAAGATCGCGATGACTCTGGATGAATTTAATCTCTCCGGTGATTATATTGAAGTCGAAATAACAGAGTACGGATTAATGAAAAATCGTGAAAATGCGATTCAAAAATTGAGGAAACTCAGTGCTCGTGGGATCACAATCGCCATTGATGATTTTGGAACCGGCTACTCTTCTTTGAGTTATCTGCAGAAATTTCCAGTAAATACCCTTAAAATTGATCGTTCTTTTGTGAAAGATATTGAGACAGATACCAAAGAAACATGCATCGTCGATGCCATCGCCTCTATGGCGAAGGGGCTCAAATTGCACATGGTGGCAGAGGGTGTCGAAACAGTTTCTCAGCTGAACTATCTGAAGGCTCTGGGATGTATTGAAGTTCAGGGATTTCTGTTCGGGAAACCACAATCGGCGCAGGCCACGCTGGAACTGATGAGTCAGCGGCAAGACGGGAAACTGGACTCCTGTCTGGTCTTTTAGGTCGTTGAAGGTCCCTTTTTCAGGAAGCTGCAGACAGGTTTCAGCCTCGGCGTGATAGCTCATCCGGATCGATCAATGCTTGGAGAGAAAAGGTTTCGGGTTTGTCTCCTGGATAGAATCCAGAATGATTTCTGATCGGCACTTTCGGAAAAGACTGTTTATCTCCGTGGGTTCGGACCGTCTGAATATCCAGCATAATTATTATTTATCGACCTGCCGCATATTGAATAAGTTGTTTGGTCAGGTCGTTGATGGTCTTTTACATCTGTTGAACAGATTGACCGACGGTATGAGTGGAGGACTGATGAAGAAAACGTTCCAACGAAAACAGATGGGTGATCTGCTGGTCGAAGCGGGGACTCTGAAAGAGGACAGTCTGCAGGAAGCGCTGAGTAAGCAGAAAAGCTCAAAGAGGCGTTTGGGTGAAATCCTGCAGGAGATGGGAGTGGCGTCCGAAAAGGATATTGCGCGGGTCCTGTCAACCCAGTTTAATATCAAACCTGCCTCCCCTCTCACTGAAAATCATGTCTCTGAGGAGCTCCAGGGGTTAGTTCCCCTGCAAACAGCTATGACCCGATTGGTCTGTCCGATCTCTCGTGAAGGCTACAAATTAAATCTGGCGATGGCAAACCCTCTCGATCTGAATACGATTGATGATATCTCTTTCAGGACGGAATTGAAAGTTGTCCCCTGGATTTCTACCCCGAGTGAAATTATAGCTGCCATCCGCCTACATTATCTGGGAGCTGAAAAAGCAGACAATCGCGAACAGTGTAAGATTTTGATCATAGAAAGGAATGAGATCATTCGTGCCACCGCTGTTTCGGCGCTGGAGGCTGAAGGTTATCGTCTGATTGAAGCGTGTGACGGCGAAGAAGGGCTGGAAGCGGTGATGCAACATCTTCCGCAGCTGATCATTACTGAATCTGCGATGCCTGGAATGGATGGAAGTGTACTGTTCAATGCCTTGCAACAGAATCCTGTGACCAGGCATATTCCTCTTGTCGGATTTTCGTCTATTGCATCACGAGACGAAGAAATCTCTTTGCTGAATCTGGGATTTGTTGATTTCCTACCAAAACCGATCGACCAGGCACTGCTGGTTGCTCGGGTTGGCCGGGTGCTGGATCTGGTCTATCAAGGTCAGGTTTTTTCAGCAACAACGAGAACGGCAACCAGAGAATCTTCCTCCTTGTACGAAGCGATCCATACCCTGCTCGGTCTGTTACAGGCCTCATTGGAAAAAGAACAGGACATACAATCATTGTAACGAAATCGTGCAGGCCGGAGTATTCTCGAGAAGGGCAGCCAGGTGGCTGCCCTTCTCGTTTTTCAATGGATAACTGCTCAGGATGGGGTGTGTTTGTCTTTCATGAAGGTCAAAAAAGTGCCGGGCGACATTGGCCGCCCCAGATAATATCCTTGAACTTCGTCGCAGCCATTGGCTTTGAGAAATGCAAGCTGTTCAATAGTTTCAACACCTTCAGCGACAACTTTCAATTGAAGTGATTGTGCCATGGCAATGATCGCTTTAATAATAGAGGCATCACTTTTCTGGCTACAGATCTGGCCGATAAAGGTCTGATCAATTTTGATACGGTCCACCGGAAAATTTTTCAGGTAACTGAGAGACGAGTACCCGGTCCCGAAGTCATCGATAGAAAGAAGAATATTCCGTACCTTCAGATCTGTGAGGGTCAGTATATTGGTTTCCGCGTTCTCCATCAGCATACTCTCTGTCAACTCCAACTCCAGGCAGTTGGGCGACATCCCTGTCTCTTTTAGAATCAGGTCAACGGTATCGGCCAGGTCGGTTTTTTGAAACTGATAGGCGGAAAGATTCACCGCGATCCTCAGTTCCGGATAACCTTCTTGCTGCCATTTTTTGTTCTGCAGGCAGGCGGAACGTAATACCCATTCTCCAATAGGACCGATCAAGCCGGTTTTTTCAGCGACAGGAATAAATTTGTCTGGTGGAATCAGTCCTTTGTCCGGATCGGTCCAGCGCAGCAAGGCTTCACTGCCGACCAGGTGTTCCGTCTGCAGATCGAACTGGGGTTGGTATACCAGATGAAATTCACGTTGGTACAGTGCTCTACGCAGGCCTCTTTCGAGGTCGTGGTTTTCCATGATTTTATGATTCATCTCATCCGAGAAAAAGGAATAGGAGGCCCGTCCTTGTTCTTTTGCGGCATACATGGCGATATCTGCATTTTTGCGCAGAATCTCAGCGCTTGCACTGTTCGCCGGGTAGAGGGCGATACCTATACTGGGTGTTATAAAGGCCTCGTGTCCATCCAGATGAAAAGGTGGCCGCATCTTTTCAAGGATCATTTCAGCGACCACCGAGGCGTCTGTTTCTGTCGCAATGCTCGCCAGTAGAATGGCAAATTCATCCCCGCCCATGCGTGCCAGGGTGTCTGTTTTGCGCAGACATTCTTCGAGTCTTTTTCCGACCTTTTGTAGTAGCACGTCGCCTTGCTGATGTCCGAGGGTGTCGTTGATTTCCTTGAAATGATCCAGGTCAAGATAGAGTAGCGCAGCGATCAAGCCATCCCGTTCACAGCGATGCAGCGCCTGGTCCAGACGATCAAGAAAGAGGGTTGAGTTGGGGAGATCTGTCAAGATGTCGTAATAAGCAAGTTTTTTTATCTTTTTTTCGGCAATTTTGTGTTGTGTCAGAGATCTCCTTGCTCTCAGGCCGAGCAGGAGAAAAAGCAGGATAAAGGCGATACTGCCTATCCCGACAAATAATGATGACTGTCGAATTTTTTTGACCAGGGAGTTCCGACTGGCGGTGATATCGTGATAGATTTCAAAGACGCCGATTATCGACCCACTAGGCCGAATGGGGACATAGGTTTCCACAACATCGGTCTGGGCTGTTTGCTTTTCTGTCGTCAGTCCGCCCTTCTTTACCAGCCTGGTATGCGCGGCCTCTTTGAGCAGGTTCTGCTGGAAGTAGCGTTTTGTGTTGTAATTTCCGATATCTTTCCCATCACTTGAGTAGAGAATCATGCCATCCAGATTGAATACTTTCAGCTTCTCAAATGAAAAGTTATAGATCAGTTGATTCAGAAGGTTCACTGTTTGAGGCTCAAGTTTCGACTGAAGAGGAACTTGACGGTCAGGGAAGGCCATTATTGCGATATGAGTGGCCGAGCGGATTGCATCCTTCTCGGTGTCCTCAGTCAGTGCATTAAACAGAGCAGGTCGCAGGACATAGATGTTGTAGGCCGGGAGCATGAGACCCATGGTAACCGCAAGCAGGATAGTTGTGACAATAAGGTTCGGCCTCGGCATCAATAGTCCTCAGGCAATAGTTGCGATTCTCTGCTGAGCGAACGGTCAGAAATAGACGACCAGTGTCGGCAAACTTTGTTAAAGATGTGGTCGATTATGGTTAAGTTTTTTTAAATAATAACATAAGATTTTGGTGATTCAGGAAGGACGCTTTGATGGAAAAAAGAAGACCTCCTGATGGCTCAGGAGGTCACTGTTGCGGAGTGGATTAAGTTCAGGGAGAATCTTCAGGGATTGCTTCGCCCAATAATTCGATCAGGTGTTTCACCTGTTGCGGCATCCCTGCCTCACGGACACCCCATGCTAGTTGCAGCTGGCAGCCCGGGTTGCCGGTCACCAACAGATCGGCTTCTGTCTCTTTGACATTGTTAAGCTTGCGATCAAGAACCTGTTGGCTCTCGTCGGTGAATTTCAATCCCCAGGTCGCGGCACTGCCGCAGCACCAGCTCGATTCCTGCATTTCACGCAGTTCAACACCTGGAATCTGCTTGAGCACCTCACGCGGCTGTTTAGAGATCCCTTGCGCATGGCAGAGATGGCATGGCTCATGATAGGTGACGCTCTGTT
>DATFMC010000007.1:0-17262 GCA_035267105.1 Geopsychrobacteraceae bacterium | reverse complement strand
ACCGATAAATGTATGGTCAACAGCAGCTCCTGATTCTTCGGCCTGGCTCATCCCTTCTGTTTCCATAAAAAAAGGCTGCTCAAAAACTGAGCAGCCTTTTCCCCTGTGAAGTTTATTAACCTAATATCGCTTTCAGGTCTTCCTCCGCTGTGGTGATCGGACCGATGTTGTAGTTCTCGACCAGGAAGTTAAGCACATTCGGCGTCACAAACGCGGGCAGGCTGGGACCGATCTTGATGTCCTTGATGCCAAGGTGCAGCAGGGTCAGCAGGATAGCCACCGCTTTCTGCTCATACCATGAGAGGACCATTGACAGCGGCAGATCGTTGACACCGCACTCAAAGGCATCAGCCAGAGCCAAGGCCACCTGGATGGCGCTGTAGGCATCATTGCACTGGCCGACATCAAGCAGGCGTGGAATACCGCCGATATCGCCGAGTTCCATTATGTTGAAGCGGAACTTGCCGCAGGCCAGGGTCAGGATAACGGTGTCCTTGGGTGCCTGCTCGGCAAACTCGGTGTAGTAGTTACGGCCGCTCTTGGCACCGTCGCAGCCGCCGACCAGGAAGAAATGCTTGATCGCTCCGGCCTTGACTCCCTCGATCACCTTGTCAGCCACACCGAGGATGGCGTTATGGCCGAAGCCGGTGAGAATCTCCTGTCCCGGATTGTGCTCGAAACCGTCGCACTCTTTGGCCTTGGCAATAACCTCAGAAAAATCCCAGCCTTCGACGTGCTTGACGCCGGGCCACTGGACCAGTCCCCAGGTGAACAGGCGATCCTTGTAGCTCTCCGATGGTTTCTGGATACAGTTGGTGTTGAAGATGATCGCGCCGGGAAACTCCTGGAACTCTTTGTGCTGGTCCTGCCAGGCGCCACCGAAGTTACCGGCCAGGTGGCTGTACTTCTTCAGCCCCGGGTAACCGTGCGCCGGGAGCATCTCGCCGTGAGTGTAGATATTGATCCCGGTCCCTTCCGTTTGTTTAAGCAGTTCTTCAAGGAACTTCAGGTCGTGACCGGAGACGAGAATCGCCTTGCCTGCCTTGGTGCCAAGCTGTACCGGAGTCGGGACAGGATGACCGTAAGCCTCGACATGTGCCTGGTTAAGCAGTTCCATGGTGACATAGTTGATGCGACCGGTTTCGAGAGCCAGGCCGACGTTGGCGGTCAGATCGAGGCTGTCATCAAGTTGTGCCGCCAACGCCTTGTGGGTGAACGCATAGATCTCGTTCGATTCCTTACCGAGAATCCGCGCGTGGTCAGCATAGGCCGCATAACCCTTGAGACCGTAAGTGATCAGTTCCCGGACTGAGTGAATGTCTGGATCGACGGTATAGTCTTTGACCCCGTGCAGCTCTCCCAGTTTGACCTGTGCGTCGATGGAAGCCGGCAACGCCCAGTCCTGGGCAGCCGCTGGTACTGTTCCGGTGAACGGACCGGCCAACGCCTTGGCTTTGCCGCGTAATCGCACACCCTCGGCAACATATTTCGAGACCGCCTCGGGATCAAAATCGACGTTGGTCACGGTAGTAAACAGGCCATCGATCATGAAGCGGTCGATCTCTTCGTCTTTCTTGCCATTCTCTCTGGCCTTGTTGGCCCAGAAGGCGATCCCTTTCAGGGTGTAGACCAGCAAATCCTGCAATGCGGCTACATCAGGTTGCTTTCCACAGACACCGACGGCGGTACAGCCGGTCCCCTTGGCAGCTTGTTCACACTGGTAACAGAACATCGACATGGTGTTGTCCTCCTTGTTTTGGGTTGTCGGTTGAATTTGTTTTTTGCCAAATAAAAGATCAAGTATACCCATGGTTTAAAATCCTGCAATGTTGAGCGGTTAGTATTCAGGCGACGGCCAGGCTTTCGTAATTCTCAACCAGTTGACGGTATTTCTCTTCCAGACCAGGCGTCTTTGCTTCTGCGTCTGTGTAAGCTTCCAGCATCCGGTCACGAACATCCTCAGGGAGGACACGCTCAGCCAGGGGATACAAGATGTCATCCTCTTTTTCAATGTGACCGCGCAACAGCGCCGCGTAGCCCTTGGCGTTCCCGGCGATGATATTCGCCTGTCCGAGTTCACCATCGAGGGCTTTGCGGGCGGCTTCTTCCATGGCCCTGACATAGGAACGTCCCTGATCGTGCTCCATATGCATCGCTTCGATCGGTGATTGTTTCTCCGGCATGCCGTTCTTGATCAGCTCGATGAACAGCACATCCTCTTCCTTGGCGTGATGGAACCGATCAGCATAGTTGCGAATAAAGTCTACCGCATCGAGATAGAACTGCCAGTTCCTAAATTTTCCCTGCTCCAGAAGTTCCGTATTCTTCTCCACCAGGGCAATCATACGCAGGATCAGTTTATGTTCATCGACCATCACCTGGGTTACGTTGGCTTTCATGTTAGCTTCTCCTTTGTCCATCCACACCGATCACAACGATCTCAAGCGGCACGTCTTTGCCGGACTGGGCAATGGCCTGTTGAGCGAACATTGCCATACCGCGACAACAGGGAACTTCCATGATGGTGACCGTCACCGACTGGATGTCGTTGTTGGCGATCATCGCCGCCAGTTTGTCAACGTAGGGGCTGGTATCATCCAGCTTCGGACAAGCGTTGACCAGGACCTTCCCCTTGATGAAGTCACGATGGAACTCGGCGTAGGCGAAAGGGGCGCAGTCGGCGGCGATCAGCAGATGCGCCTTTTGCAGATACGGCGCGGTCGGAGGAACCAGATGTAACTGGGTCGGCCACTGACGCAGTTCAGATTCGATCCGACCTGTGACATTGGGTGTTTGTTCTTCAGTCTTCTCAATAGTACGGGCCATAGAACCAGGACATCCACATGCTAAATTACTCATCGTTTATTCTCCTTATTTGTTCAGGTAGTCGTTAATTTCCTGTTCAATCTTTGCTTCGATCTCATCTCCGAGAGCGTGAATACTGACTACGTCCTTGACCAGGCAGATACCAACACCGCAGGTCACGCAGCCAATCTCATAGTGCTCCAGAATCTCGCCAATGCGAGGATGCTGCTCGATAGTTTTATTGATTGGCGCTTCACCTATTTCTTGCGGAAGATTCATCTTCTGCCTCCTTCGTGTGTGTGTTGTTGATGCGAATCTACACGGAACGTATGAACAGAAACATGACCTGGATCAAATTCCGACTTTTTTTGTCAGGATTGCAAAATAAAGTCCTTGAGCTATCATGATATGAAGTACGAGGGGAGAATAAAGTTTGTTTACTGCGCTCGGAGTGAAAACTGGCGCATTGGACTAATACTTCAACGGATGCCTGTAACCATTCGCTTTCCACAGTCAGTACCCGACGGAGCAGATGGCTACGAAAGGGCCTGACATGTCAAAGAATCTGACGCAAAAAATCATCAATACCCATTTGGTTTCCGGGGAGATGATTCCCGGCCAGGAAATTTCCATAAAAATTGACCACACATTGCTGCAAGATGCCACGGGGACCATGGCCATGCTTGAATTTGAGGCGCTTGGCCTCGATCGGGTCAAGGCCGATTTGGCTGCGCAGTATGTCGATCACAATCTTCTGCAAACAGATTTCAAAAACGCCGACGACCATAAATTTCTGCGCACGGCCTGTGCACATTACGGGGTCCATTATTCAGAACCTGGCAACGGCATTTCGCATATCGTTCACATGGAACGCTTTGGCAAACCCGGGCTGACGATGCTTGGTGCCGACAGTCACACACCTGGGGCTGCCGGGGTTTCAATGCTGGCGATTGGAGCCGGCGGGATGGACGTGGCATTGGCAATGGCAGGACGCCCCTATAACTTGCCCTGTCCAAAGGTTCTTGGCGTAAAATTGACCAACAAACTGTCAGATTGGGTAAGTGCCAAGGACGTCATTTTGGAAATGCTGCGTCGCTATGATGTAAAAGGATGTGTTGGAAAAGTGGTCGAATATTACGGCCCCGGTGTCGCCAACCTTTCAGCAACCGATAGAATGACTATTGGCAATATGGGAACGGAACTGGGGGCAACGTCATCCGTCTTCCCGTCTGACGAACGGACAAGACAGTGGCTTGCGGCACAAGGTCGGGAACAGGATTGGCATGAACTTCAGGCGGACCCGGGTTGTCACTACGATGAATATGACGAGATAGACCTCTCGGCAGTCGAACCTCTGATTGCCTGTCCGACTTCACCGGGAAATATCAAACGAATCAAAGATGTCGCAGGAACCAAAGTCGACCAGGTTATCGTCGGTTCCAGTGTAAATGGCAGCTTCAGGGATTTAATGGCTGCTGCCCGGATCATCGAAGATCGCCATGTTGCTCATGACTTATCATTTCATGTAAACCCGGGCAGTCGTCAGGTTTTGGAAAATGTCGCGGCTCAAAGCGCGATCATGCCCCTGCTGTTAGCAGGCACACGGATTCATCAATCCGGCTGCCTCGGATGTATCGGCATGGGTCAAGCGCCCGGGACCGATCAGGTGAGTTTGCGAACATTTCCACGCAACTTCCCCGGACGCTCCGGAACAAAAGGAGATCAGGTTTATCTTTGTTCACCGGAAACCGCTGCAGCATCAGCCCTTAAAGGAGTGATCAGCGACCCGCGTGATTTATCGACCGAGATGGATTACCCGGTCATCGCTGAACCGGAATCTTATGTCGTTGACACCTCATCGATTATCTTTCCATCGATTGAGAATTTCTCCACCAAGGTATTTCACGGGCCCAACATCAAACCTTTTCCGAAACTCGACAGTCTTCCCGAAACGTTGCATGCAAATGTTGTCCTGATGGTCGAAGATAACATCTCTACTGATGAGATCATGCCTGCCGGAAGCAAGGTTCTCCCCTTACGCTCGAATATTGAGGCGATCAGTGAATATGTTTTCTACCAAATAGATCCAGATTTCCATAGCCGCTGTCAAGAAGTCGAAAACGCGGTGATTATCGGAGGGGAAAACTACGGTCAGGGGTCAAGCCGTGAGCACGCTGCTCTGGCACCACGTTACCTTGGGGTCAGGGCTAAAATTGTCAAGAGTTTTGCTCGAATCCACAAGGCGAACCTGTGTAATTTTGGGATATTGCCTTTGATATTTAAAAATCCAAACGATTTTTCCGGGATCAAACCGGGCGACGAGATTGTTTTTCGGGACATTCACAAACAACTGGAAAGTGGGGCGACCGAAATTCCAATCCAGATAGGTGATCATGAAATCATCACCCTGCTGGAGGTATCAGAGCGACAGCGGCAGAACCTGCTGGATGGTGGCACACTCAACACAGTGCGCAAACAGCTTGCTGAATCTTCTTAAATAAGAAATGAACCCGATGATAGGGTAACGGTCACAAGGCGTAACTTCGCCCTGAGACCTTCGCGCCACCCTGGGTCATTCAACGTGAACATGGCTCAGGCAGAGCTCACTCCCACTTGATCACATCAACAGGACAGACGTCATCACATGCACCACAATCGGTACAGATACTTTTATCGATGACATGCACCTCGCCCTGTTCGCTGATGGCATCGACCGGGCAAACATCTGCACACGCGGCACAGTTGATACATCCTTCATCTATCCAATGAGTTCCCATCCGCTCTCTCCTTTCTATCCATACTATGCACCGGTAAATATTATCAAAGGAATCAGGGCTTGCAACAGAATTGGCGTGATCGCGGGAAATTCGCTGAAATGGCAAATCCGATCGGGGTCGGCATTCAGAGAAGAAAAACATGACTGTGACCAAATACTGACTTATTTTGTAAGATTTGAGATTAAAATTACACCAGCTATAGTTAGTGAACTGCCACATAACGAGGCCTGAACGGCCGTTTCACACTCTATTTGGGGAGGTAAACTATGAGAGAAAAAATCTGTCTGATTGGGTCTCTGATGCTTATGGCTTTGTTCGCAAGCACTCTCTGTTTTGCCGCAGTGGATTGCACATCCTGTCACAAGAAGGCGAATCCCGCTCTCTACATGCAGTGGAAAAACTCCGCTCATGGGGAAAATGAAATCGGCTGCCTTGATTGCCACCAGGCGGACAAGGATGACGCTGATGCATTCAAGCACAATGGCGAATTGATTGCGACTCTCGTCACGCCGAAGGATTGCGGAAAATGCCATGAGCAGATTGAGAAAGAGACAAGCGCCTCCTATCATGCTCATGCCGGAGAAATCCTGGCTTCGGCTGATGCCTACCTGGCCCATGCAGCAGGTGGTCACCCGATAGCAATTGTCGGCTGCGAGTCATGCCACGGCGGTAAAGTGGTCATCGACCCGGACGCGCCCAATAAACTCTCGCCTTTAACCTGGCCCAACAGCGGCATCGGCCGTATCAACCCCGACGGCTCCAAAGGAGCCTGCAACGCCTGCCATTCCAGGCACTCCTTCTCGAAATATCAGGCGCGACAGCCGGAGAACTGCGGCAAGTGCCACCTCGGCCCCGACCATCCACAGAAAGAAATCTTCGAAGAGTCAAAACATGGTATCGCGTATTATGGATATCGTGACCGCCTCAACCTCGACAAGGACGAATGGGTTGTCGGAGTCGACTATTACGAAGCGCCGACCTGCTCAACCTGCCATATGAGCGCGACCAGGAACCAGTCCTTGACCCATGACGTCGGCATGCGCATCTCCTGGACACTCAGACCGCCCGTTTCCAAACACAAGGACAACTGGGAGCAGAAACGCGCCAATATGAAGGACGTGTGCAGCAACTGCCACCAGAAACGTTTCGTCAATGGGCATTACTTCCAGTATGACGCCCTCGTCAACCTCTACAATGAAAAGTTTGCCAAACCGGCCGGCGAGATCATGAAGATGGTCAAAGAAGCCAAGGTCATGGGAAGTCCGGCTGCCTTCTCCAACCAGATCGAATGGGAATACTGGGAACTCTGGCATCACGAAGGCCGCCGCGCGCGTATGGGAACGGCGATGATGGGACCTGACTATGCCTGGTGGCACGGTATCTATGATGTTGCCCATAATTTCTATTTCAAGTTCATTCCTGAGGCGCGTCATTATAATAATGAGAAGGTCAACGCTTACATCGATGATCTTCTGGCCAACGATCCCATGCACACCTGGATGAGCAAAAACACGGCCGAGATCAAAAAAGCGATCAAGGATGGCGAGTTCCAGAAGATTTACGAGAAGCTTTTTGCGGAAGAGATGATGTGAATTATTCACACTGCAAGCAAAAAGCCCCGCTACTGCTCGTTCGTAGTGGGGCTTTTTGCTTGCAGCTGTTGTAGCCTGGTTTTCATTCGTCTGCTTTAGCCTAAATTTGGTATTTTTAACTGACAAAAATCAGATGACTTGATGAACGTTCGAAATACTTGAAAAAAACCTGCTCAAAAAGAAAGTTGATATGGCGATAGCGTTTATTGAAATTTTTTCCGGACTCATTCTCCTCGTTTGGAGCGCTGGACGGTTTGTGGAAGGGGCCGCTTCAACGGCTCGACATTTTAGAATGCCGGCGCTTCTGATCGGCATGGTGATCGTTGGCTTCGGAACATCTGCACCCGAAATGGTCGTTTCGGCGCTTGCAGCATCGCAAGGGAACCCCGGGATCGCTCTCGGTAACGCTTATGGTTCAAACATCACCAATATTGCTCTGATTTTGGGCCTGACAGCGGTGATCAGCCCAATCGCGGTTCACTCACAGGTGCTACGCAAAGAGTTACCGATTCTCATAACGGTAACGATATTGGCTGCCTGGCAACTACGGGATGACCAACTCTCCAGAAGTGACGCTCTGATTTTACTGGGAGTTTTTACTGGATTGATGGCCTGGACTATCTGGCAGGGGATGCAGAAAAAAACCGACGCATTCGGCGACGAGGTAGAACAGAAAATGGAAGAGCAGGCTATGCCTCTTCGTCGTGCCATTTTCTGGTTGGTTGCCGGCCTGGCTCTGCTGATCGCAAGTTCTCGACTTTTGGTTCTGGGCGCGGTAGAGATTGCCCACGGGTTCGGAGTTAGTGATCTGATCATCGGCCTGACGATCGTCGCGGTAGGCACTTCCCTTCCAGAACTGGCCTCATCAATCATCGCGACGCGTAAAGGCGAACATGACATCGCCCTTGGTAACGTCATCGGTTCCAACCTGTTCAATACTCTTGCGGTCGTTGGGATCGCCGGCGTGATTCATCCTGTCGGCGTTGACCCTGAAGTTTTGTCGCGAGATATTTTTGTTATGGCCATTCTGACCGGCGCCCTCTTCATTGTAGGCTATGGATTCAGAAGCCCCGGGCGCATCAACCGATATGAAGGTATTATCTTGCTAGCGTCTTATGTCGGTTATACTGCCTATCTGGTCTATGGAGTGATCGCAAGCTGAAGGCAATTAGAAATACGGAACGACATTGCACATAATAATGTGCACACAGTTCATGACAACGGAAACCTGTGTGTCCTGATATATTCATGCCACCCGGGTCCTTCAGCGTTGCTCAGGCAGAGATCACTCCCACTTGATCACATCAACAGGACAGACGCCATCACATGCACCACAATCGGTACAGATATCTTTATCAATGACATGCACCTCGCCCTGTTCACTGATGGCATCGACCGGACAAGCATCTGCACACGCGGCACAGTTTATACATCCTTCGTCTATCCAATGGGTCCCCATCCGCTTTCTCCTTTCTTTTAATATTACTTTTAAGTACACACTATCAAAGCAACCGGGGCTTGCAACAGGATTGGCATGATCACAAAAAGTTTGCTTGGCCGCCAAAGGCAATGGTTAAATCTGTGCCATCATCAGAAGCCGAACCAAAACCATCGGCAGAGACGGTTACCTCCCAGGCAAATTTCCCGGCCTTGGCAAAGGCTCCAAAAGTGCTTGCTTGAATGCCCAATTACTCTCTCTCATTAATTCATCCGGCGACAAGGGTCGTCCTGATCATATCAAGGCGTCCACTAGTGCGGACCAACCTTGCTTTTTCGGCTTACATCCCTTATCTCTTAGCTGCAAACTATTCTGACAATGGAGAATTGAGGTGCTGAAGAACAAGGAAAAACAACGCGAACTGAATGCTGTTTTCAAGAAAATTACCAAGGCGACCGGCAAAGCTATCGGCGATTTCAACCTGATTGAAGAGGGGGACAGGGTCGCAGTCGGGATGTCGGGCGGTAAAGATTCCTATACCCTGCTGCAGGTTCTGGAGACATTGCGCAGAAAAGCTCCGGTCCACTTTGAACTGATCCCGGTGAATATCGATTCCGGTTTTCCCGGTTATCGCAAAGAGGTCATCGCTGACTATTTAGCCGATCAGGGTTTCCCCTGTCACTCCAAAACCACCACGGCCTACGCCATTATCGAAGAGAAACTGCGCAAAGGTTCCTCTTACTGTGCCTTTTGCGCGCGGTTGCGACGGGGGGCGCTCTACACTCTGGCCGACGAACTGAACTGCAACAAGCTTGCGCTGGGGCACCATCTGGATGATGTTATCGAGACCTTGCTGCTCAATCAGTTTTATGGTGGAACACTTGCCGCGATGAGCCCCAAATTGACAGCCGATAACGACAGACACACGGTGATCCGTCCACTGGTTTACGTGGAAGAGTCTGATATCGTTAGATTCAGCCGGCTACGTCAACACCCTATCATTCAATGTTCCTGCCCGGTTGAAGGGACGACGGATCAAAATAGGGAAAAAATGAAAAAGCTGGTTCAGAATCTGGAATCGGATATCCCCCAACTACGCCGCAGCATGCTTGGCGCGCTGGGGAATATCCACCCACATCGCCTGCTTGATCGGGACGCACAAAAGTTCTGAGACGTCTGACGTTAAGGAATCTATCCGGAACAGAGGTTACAGGCAGGGGACACAGGGAAGGCAACCGCCAAGAAGCGGTGACAGGATGAGTACCAGCATGAGAAACCTGATCATTTCGACCTCCAGTAGTGGAACGTTCAATCTTTCTTTTTCCCTAAAAATTTTCTAAAGATACCGCCACCCGACTGCTCCTT
This sequence comes from Geopsychrobacteraceae bacterium, assembly GCA_035267105.1. Classification (GTDB taxonomy): domain Bacteria; phylum Desulfobacterota; class Desulfuromonadia; order Desulfuromonadales; family Geopsychrobacteraceae; genus BM509. The sequence goes on along the minus strand of DATFMC010000007.1, from coordinate 7,285 downwards.
CCGCAGATTGATCAACCGCAGTTCTCGCAACGCTTCGGTGCAGTGGGGATTCACCTGAACAGCCAGCTCAAAAGATTTTTCTGAGCGGCGATCCTTCTTCAGGGCACGGTAAACATAGCCGAGATAGAGATACGTCTCATCAAGGCGGGGGTTAAGTTCTCGTGAAGCAATCAGAATCTCCAGGGCCTTATTTTGTGCGTCCAGCTGCTTCGGTTCAGACTTATAAACCGCCCAGGCATATTGAGTCATATACTCAGGTTCTTTTGCACACATTTCTACGGCTTTTCTCAGATGCTCGGCTGCCTCTCTGTAGCGCCTCACTTTCAGCAGGGTCCGCCCACGCTGGAAGGCGGTCTCCGCCTGAATAACCGTTTTGACGTCGATCGTCTGCTTCGGCCCATTTACCAGCTCGTCCAGATAACTGGCTCTGGTCTCTTTATCGCTCAACACCGAATAAGCATGGGTCAGGTACTGGAAGATTTCGTTGACCTTCTCCTCCATATCCTGAGACAACCCGAGCCCCAGGTACCGATCGGGGTGGAACTCTTTGACCAGTGCATAGTAGGCCCGCCGAACGTCCTGCAGATTGCCGTTACGAGCAACTCCCAGGGCTGAGTAATAATCTGCCTGGAGGATGCGGTGATAATCGTCCAGAATCTTCTCTCTGAGCTTTTCGTCCTGCGGTTTCTCTTTACGCCTTTTCTCCTGCCCACTCTGGTCCAGTGTCGCTGCAGTGGCGCTGACCGAAACCATCCCGGCCAGGAGCAACGAGGCAAGAGTCTGCTGTACTTCTCTGCGCGAAAGGGGGTAGCGATGCAGAATTTTTTCGAGGGTCAGATCCCCCAGGCAGTCTTCAAATATCGCTTCCCCACGGCGGTTCAGACCCATCTCCTGAAACCGGAACAGCGGATCTTTTGCCTGACAGATAAAGTCCTGCCGGTATGGGTCCAGGTAGCGGATGAGACGCTCTGAAGACCAGTAGCGACTGACTCCCTGGTAGATCAAGGCCGCCGGAGAGAGTTCGATTTCCGTGACGTTCTTTTTAAAGTTTTTTGTTGGCGAGAATTGATATTCGCCATCACTCCAGAGAAACACGGAGAGTAGTTTTTCGGTAATCTGACGCGCCAATGCCTCATGAAGTTCTTCAGGAGATAACAGCCCCATTTCGATCAGCACTGTCCCCTGCAGACGACCGCCGACCTTGCTCCGTTCGATCGACTCGTCACATTGTTGCGGGCTGATCACGTTATCCTTGACCAGCATCCTGCCGAGACACTCACCAAGGATATTGGATCGGGCGAAAATAGGGTAGCCGCCCTTCAGGTAGATGACCTTTCTTGTCTCTTCCCGACGCAGATCCAGTAACCCGGTCGCTTTCTGGCTATAGAGTTGATTCAGAAGGATGGGCAGGGAGTGCTCTCTCAGTTTCCCTTCCAGTTTTTTTACCCGGTCGGCAGGGACCTTTTCCTCGGGAAACAGGGAATCGATCAGCCAATAAAGATCCTCAACCTTGAACGGCTTCAGCAGAAACTCTGTGGCCCCGTACTCTTCCTTGGCCTGCTCAATCTGATCGGTACTGTGGAACATCGCTGTCATCATAACCACAGGCAGATGTAAGGTTTTTTTCTGTTTGCGTAACGCACTGCAGATGGCGGGGCCGGAGATTTCCGGCATATTGATATCGATCAGCGCAAGGTCGTAATCTCCAGCAAGAATCTTCTGCAGCCCGACCGCGCCACGGTTGGCAACGTCTGCTTCCATGCCTTTGGCAGCGAGGGCTTTTTCCAGAAAGGAACGAATTCCCCGGTCGTCATCAATGACCATAACCCTCTTGCCCATCAACTAACCCTTTTTCCTCTAAGACTCATTTAGATAGCGTTCAAACAGCGCCCTGATCGCTTCGGTAGTGGTGCGATATTCTTCAAGAAATTTTTTTTCCGGTGACCGAACCTTCGCCCTGTAGCCCAGGCTGAGAGCAATCCGCCGCAGACTGGCGGGATCACCTGACAGTTGGCTGATCGATTGATCATGAATCAGTCGTAGCTTGTTCTCCAGGCGACGCAGGAACTTATAGCCTTTAATTAGAATATCGCTCTCTGCCTTCGGTAGCAACTCAAGATTCTCTAATTGCTTAAGAATTCTCAAAGTGTTCTGATTGCGTAGCTCAGGATTTTTTCCGCCGTGAAGCAACTGCATGTACTGAGTTAAAAATTCAATATCAACAATTCCGCCCCGCCCCGTCTTGATATTGAATCGATCATGATCTTCCCGTGCGATCTCTTTTTCCATCCTGCCACGTAGCCGATAGATTTCCGCTTGCAACTGTTCCGGTGGCTCGCGCTCGAAGGTCAAGGTCTCGATTAACGCCTGGCAGCGGCGAGAAAAATCTTCAGGGCCACAGACCACAAGCGCCTTGGTCATCGCCTGCCGTTCCCAGGGTTGAGCAGATTCGCGGTGATAACGCGCAAAAGCCGACAGGCTGGTAACCAGTGGTCCTTGATTACCGGATGGGCGCAAGCGAGTGTCGATCTGGTAGACGAACCCTTCGCGAGTCATCAGAGTCAGTGCGGTGATGATCCGCTGCGCCAGACGGGCGTAATAATCACGGTTGCTGAGACTACGGAACCGCGCAGGGTCAGTCTCCTCTGTCGGACAGGTTTGCCCCTCCCCTTCGTAGATAAAGATAATATCGAGATCTGAATGGTAGGACAATTCGAGGCCGCCAAGCTTCCCCATGCCGACAATCGCAAAAGCCGCTTCCCGGAACTGCCCACATTCTTCATTACTTTTGGCAAGAGTTGGCATCCCGTAGCGGACCGCCAACTCTTTTTTCCCCATCTTGACGGCCTGGTCGAGACAGACCATCGCCAACCAGGAGAGCTGCACCGTCCCTGCTGTCTGGCCAATCTGCTCTTGCAGGTCATTCAACGCAATCCGCAGAAACTCTTCGTTACGGAAGCGACGCAGCACATCGAGTTGCTGTTCATAATCGAAGGCTGTCGCCAACTGGTCGGCCAACTCCTCCGCCATCTTCTCCTGGGTTTTGAACGAGATCGCATATGAGCTTGAAACCATGGTATCGAGCAGTTCCGGTCGCTTGATGAAAATTCGTGACAACAGCTGACTGGAACCGAACAGAGCAACCAGCAGATCAACAATTTTAGGATTTTCTGCCAGCAAGGCAAAAAACGAAGTTTTGGCTCGCAGGGCCTGCAGAAAACTTTCCAGATTATTCAGAGCCTGATCAGGACTGGGGGAGTTCAGCAACACGTTCACCATCTGTGGAGCCAAACGCTCCAGGCAACGCCCCCCCCGCTCCGTCAATCGATAATCCGGACCACCGCCACGCAGTAACCTCAACGACTCGTAAGCCCGGTCCGGGTTGTTAAAACCGTTCTCCTCCAGAACATCCTTGACCAGATCGGAATCAGAGCGAGGATCCAGAACGAAGCTGACTTCGGGCCGCGTTTCGTCCTTCGTAACCTCGTCAGAGTGAAAGAGATCATTGAAAATTTCGTTCACTTTACTGCGCTGCTGCTCCAACTCCGCCTGAAAAGTCTTCTCATCAGCAAATCCGCAACGCCGGGCCAGAGCTGACATCTCAATCGGTTTTTCAGGCAGGGAGTGGGTCTGGCGCTCCTGAACTATCTGGATTCGATGTTCCACCGTGCGCAGGAACCGGTAGGAGTCACTCAGAAAATGCTCTTCATCCGGGGTGATCAACCCCTCCTGAAGTAAGAGTTTCAAGGCAATCAAAGAATTCCGCTCCCGCAATTGAGGCTTTTTTCCGGCATTGACCAACTGCAGGGCCTGAATAAAAAACTCAATCTCACGAATCCCTCCCCGACCCAGCTTCAGGTTATACTCACCTTCCTGCTTTCGATTCAGGCTGATGTTGATTTTCTGCTTCATCACCTGAATGTCTTCAATCATTCCAAAATCAAGGTAACGCCGGTAGATAAAGGGTTCCAGGCGGGCCAACAATTCATCGCCAAGGTCGAGATCTCCTGCCACGGGACGTGCCTTGAGCATCGCCGCTCGCTCCCAGCTCTGTCCCCAGGATTCATAGTAGAGTTCGGCCGCACTCACCGAGACGGCCAGGTCGCCGTTGTTGCCATCGGGTCGCAAGCGGGTATCGACCCGGAAGACAAAACCATCCTCGGTGGCTTGCCCGACCGCACGGGTCAGCAATTCCGCCAACTTGACGAAGTAGCGATGCAGCTCGATTCCCTCAGTCTCTTTGGTCCCGCCGGTGGTTCTGCCCTGTGGAGAAGAATAGCAATAGATCAGATCGATATCTGAAGAGAAATTCAACTCCAGTCCACCAAACTTTCCCATCCCCAGCACACAGAATTTTGCTGGACGAGGGCCATGTTCCGTCTCTTCCAGAGGCTCGCCATACTCTTGCTGCAATTGAACCGAGCAGACCTCAAATGCGCGCTGCAGGGCAACCGCAGCCAGCCCGGAGAGTTCTGCTGTCACTTCTTCCAGCGACGCCAGCCCGCACAGGTCCCGGCAACCGATGCGCAGGATCTGATCATTCTTGAACAGGCGCAGTTGTCGTTTCAGCTCTGCAAAGCTGCACTCCAGAGGAATTCTTCGGCGTAGCTCCTCCAGCATCTCCTCTTCTTCACAAGCCTGGTCGATCATTTTCTGAATAAAGAGCTTGTTGAAACGATCGCCCGAACGGCAGCACAATCCGGCCAGAAACGGCGATCCTCCCAGCATAACCAACAATTGCTTACGACGGAGAGGCTGGCTGAGAACCGCTTTGAACTCCTGGGGGTCAGCCGTCCCCATGCAGCGTTCCAGGAGATTCAGAGCAGTATCAGGATCGGCGCTGAGCAGCGCCGCATTGAGAATTTCAGTCAGCAGTTCGACATCGGCCAGCCCCTCATCAAGCAGGCGCAGATTGGTCGCACTCCGCCCCACATGGGTCAACTGCAAAGATTCGAGCAGCGACAGAAGGCTGGCATCCGTGTCGTGCTCAAGCGCTGCGGTCAGAGCGTCCTTGTTCGCCTTCTTGTCTCTCATCCGCTCAGGCCTTTCCGGGTTCAGTCTGCCGCAAGAGTCGCCAGCTGCGTCTGATAATCGCCCTGTGCGATCCCCCGTTCAGTGATGATTGCGGTCACCAGTCGGTTGGGTGTGACATCAAAGGCCGGGTTGCGGACTGAAATCCCCTCTGGTGCCAGCTGCTGTTCTCCGAGGTGGGTAATTTCTTTTGCATCCCGCTCTTCAATCGGGATCAGCGAGCCATCACCGAGGCTCAAGTCGATGGTCGAGATCGGTGCTGCAACATAGAAAGGGATGTTATGTTCTCTGGCCAGAATCGCCACGGTATAGGTCCCGATTTTGTTGGCGACATCACCGTTGGCTGCGATTCTGTCAGCACCGACGATGACGCAATCGATGTCACCTTTACTCATCAGGTAACCCGCCATATTGTCGCAAATCAGGGTCACCGGAATATTGTCTTTCTGCAATTCCCAGGCGGTCAGCCGGGCTCCCTGAAGGAAGGGCCGGGTTTCATCGGCGATCACTGAAATCTTTTTCCCGGTTTCAACGGCGGCACGGATAACACCGAGCGCGGTGCCGTAACCGCCGGTGGCCAAAGCCCCGGCGTTACAGTGCGTCAACACCCTGGCACCGTCAGGGATCAGGCTTTCCCCGGCACGACCCAGTTTTTTGCAGAGTTTCTCATCCTCCTGGGTGATCGCCAGGGCTTCAAATTCAAGGCCAATCTTGAGCTCCATCACCGTCCGATCCAGATTGGCGTGGGCGAATGACTTCATCCGCTCCAAAGCCCAGAACAGATTGACTGCTGTCGGTCTGGTCGCGGCCAACACCTCACAGATTTTCTCAAATTCGACAAAGAAGGTTTGGCTCGATTCAGTTTCAATGTCACGAGCGCCGAACCAGGCACCGATAGCCGCTGCCACTCCGATAGCCGGAGCGCCGCGTACCACCATGCTTCGGATCGCTTCGGCAACCCCTTGATAGTCAGTATAATCAAGCCAGACCTCCTGACCGGGAAGCAGTCGCTGATCAAGCATCTGGCAGGTGCCGTTAAAAAAACGGATCGGACGAATAACATTGGGATCGATTTGACAACCGGACATAAAGAATTCCTCTGAGTATTTTGTCAATAGTTTGCGCGGACGGTAACCACTATCAGTTCAGTTTTTTCTGGATCAGCTGATTGACCATGCCGGGGTTGGCCTTACCTTTGCTGAGCTTCATGACCTGCCCGACAAAGAAACCGACCAGCTTCTCCTTCCCCCCTTTAAGCTCTTCAAACTGTCCTTGATTGGCCGCGATCACCTCATCAAGAATCGCTTCGATGGCACCAGTGTCTGTGACCTGTTTCAGGCCCTTCTCCTCGATGATCTGGTCAGCAGTCTTTCCGGTACTCCAGATCTCATCAAAGACTGTCTTGGCAATTTTCCCCGAGATGGTGTTGTCGTCAATCCGCTTCAGGACCCCGGCCAACAGTTCCGGCGAAACCGGGCAATCAGCAACCTGGATTCCGTTTTCGTTGAGAGCGCGTGACACTTCACCCATCACCCAGTTAGCGCAGGTTTTGGCGTTGCCATGCAGGGCCACCAGGGCATCAAAATATTCCGCCACTTCTCGCTCGGCTGAGATCAAGGCGGCATCGTAGGCAGGGAGTCCAAGCTCATCTTGATAACGCTTCAGCTTGGCGTCGGGCAATTCAGGAAGACCGCTTCGAACCGTTTCGATCCACTGGTCTGAAACCACCAGAGGGACCAGATCGGGATCGGGAAAATACCGATAATCGTGGGCTTCTTCCTTGCCCCTCATGGAGCGGGTCGTTCCGGCATCGGCGTCAAACAGACGGGTTTCCTGAACAACCTTGCCACCATCATCGATCAGGTCGGTCTGACGTTCCACCTCATACTCAATCGCCTGCTTGATGAAGCGGAAGGAGTTGAGATTTTTCAACTCGGCGCGCGTGCCGAACTCCTCTTGGCCCCAGGGACGAATCGAGACATTGGCATCACAACGGAAGCTCCCTTCCTCCATGTTGCCATCGCAGACCCCCAGATAGACGACAATCTGATGCAACTGCTTGAGGTAGGCAATCGCTTCGTCCGCGCTGCGCATGTCAGGTTCGGAGACAACCTCAAGCAGCGGGGTACAGGCACGATTAAGGTCGACGGAGGAGCTGCTGCCATCGCTGTGCAACAACTTTCCGGCATCCTCTTCCATATGAATCCGGGTAATGCCGATTTTTTTCGGCCCACCCGCTTCGGTTTCGATCTTT
>DATFMC010000006.1:0-4194 GCA_035267105.1 Geopsychrobacteraceae bacterium | reverse complement strand
ATACTTTGCTGGCGAAAGGAACGGATCCAGACATCCAGCTTTGCACGCTTATCGGATTCGGACAGGCTTCCTCCCAGGTAAGGGGTCCTGAGTAAAAAACTGGCTTGGTCGGTCGTCATGCGAAACCCGGCGCTCAGGATTTCCAGAGCCGCGTGGATCGGACCGGTCTCCTTCAAGAGCGAACCGAGTGAAAGACTGAAAGCCGACTCCTCCGCAGAGAGAGCAATTGATGCCGCAGGGTCGATCTGAGCACGAAAGATTCGCTCGATCTGGCTGCGGCGCTGAGACAGGTCGGGAACAACAACTCCAATCGATTCAACTCCCTGCTCCAGCAGGTTGCGCGCCCAACGGGCAGCCTGTTCAACCTCCTGTCTGGAGTCATTGCAGCTGTGACGATGAATTTGCGCCGCAGCAAGTGGTTCTGGCTGAACCTTCAGGACTTGCGCCCCCTGCCCGTCAGCAACGTCCTGCAGCCCCTGTAAAGTCGGGCTCCACTGATCGAAACCAGCCAGGAGAATTTGTCGCGGCAGTCTGATCTGACCCTCTGTTATCGCATAATAGACATATGTCGGAATTTCAGAACGATCAATCCATTGCTGCTGCCTGCAGATGTCCTGATATTTTCTCTGCCAACGCAAGAAAGCCTGCTGGTCATCAGTCAACGACAAGCCATCGAGTTGACACTGATACTCTGTCAAGAGTTGATGAGCTTCTTGAGCCTTATCTGCCGTGGACGATAGCTGCAGCAGTTCCAGCTCGCTCTCCGCGGAATCCTCTTCGATCAGCTGCTCCCATAAACGCTGTGCAGGAAAACGATCCAGCAACCGCCAGCTTTCATCCATCTCTGCCAGACAACAGGACAACCAACCATCTAAACTGATGATCTGCGGCGTCGGCCAGACCGAATGTCCCTGCTGCTGCATCACGCTGTCGAAGGCGACAGAAAGATGACGAGCCAATCGCTTATTGGACGTCAGGATCAGTGCGCCATGAGCTGCAGCGTCGATCAAACGGGTTTGAAATGGGTTCAAAGTGATGTCCTCCGGTGCGATACGAACAGATACCGGAGTCTACACTTTTGTCGTCGGACCTGACAATGACGGAAGCGGGAAAAAGAGGATTTGGACGGACCCTGAGCTGCGATTTAAAACACTCATCACAGTAGTCAGATTGGCTTCGATCTGGTTATACAGATTAAAATTTATCGTCAAATTTCCAGAGTTGTCACTTTTGAGAGCAAGAAACAGTTTCGATCACAAGGATTAAGTTTCCTCTCTCTGTTAAGTTATATTCACTTTGCATTAAGGAACAGCCTCAGTGTGAAAAACCAAACGGTGTATAAGCTCATGCCACTCATCAGACCCAATATCTGAGGCCAGCCCTTGCGAATCGTAAATGCCAAGTTTACGCCCCACGGTGTACATCCATTCATCTGAACCGATGTCAGGGCCATGGCCAGCATTGTCGCCTGTCCCTATCACACGTTCGACTTCCTGAATCCATCGTTCTGAGCCAGGCAATGGTGGGAATGGCTTCATGGGAGCTCCTTGGCACCGAAGCTCGAGCGCACCATGCCCCCAGACGATCACTGTTTCATCATGAAGCGTCAATAGAGATTCATTGCGCCCACGATACATGGTGCCACTAGAATTGGGTTGATGAAACATCAGTGATACACTGTCGCCACGTTCAGCAATGAGTGTCGCTGGGACAGTTGCGAAAAATGTGGCAATGACTTCATTTCGAGGATCACCGTCACACATATAGCGGACAGTGCTCGTCGCTGGAATCAGGCGATAAAGTGCTTGCAGCTCGGCAATGCGCAAGCGATAACTCTCTCCGACACACTTTCTCCTGTCGGTGTTTTTCCAGCATTCATTCCGGCCCTTGAGCCAGCCACGTTGTTCTGCTTTAAGTTTGGGCGGATGCTCATTAATCGCTTTCCGAGTCGCCGAGGCGTAAACCTCGGCGAGCTTTCTGTCCAGAAAGGCTAAACGATCATCCTTACAGACCAAATCTTCTATACTTCCCGCATTAACGTTGTTGCAATCGAATGAGGGACTGGATGCCACAACTACGCCGACAAACAACCAGAAACTGCTTATAACCAGAAGAAAGACTCTCAAGCTAACCGTCAGAATCATCATGCCATCATTCAAAACAATTCTCCGTTCGCTTAGTCACTATGCACAGTTTATCATCTGTCCTACGAAAGTGCTTAAGCACTGAAATAAAACTGATCCGACCATCTGGAATTTTGACAACTCTTTAAGGTTTTCCGGTGATCGTATGAAACGGGAAATACGGAGCCCTGGATTGATGCTCATCCCGATAGTTCTCCTGTCGGTATGCGGTGGCGGGTATTTCAAGTCACTGACTTGATCACCTGCCGAGCCTATTTTCAGATGATGTGGGCAAAATCAGCGACGGTGCGTTGCGGCTGACTGATGCCAATAGCGGCAGTATCGACACACTGCAGAATTCAGGAGTCATGGAACACGAAAGCCGCCGGAATTGTCCCGACGGCTTTCTTCTTATGTCACTATATGCCAGACACAATTGGGCCAGCTCGAAAAATCGGGTTACCGTTCTGATTTATCAGGTTCTGTAGTGACTGAAGTCATTGACCTTTTTCATAGGGTTACAAACTGATGACATAATTTTTTTGAGAAACCCCTGACACAGTTTTTTTGCTGCCAAGCAATTTCGGTCAGAAAATGTGTCAATTGCTTGGTGCATGGGGATTTTGTAAAAATATTAAGCAATGCTTACAGTGTCTCTGCAACAACCAGGTAGATTAAAGTCTCTGGGGGCAATCGTTCGTTGCCTGAGGCGCTGAAGTTAATATTGTCTCAACCCGGATAACTGAAAATAAGTTCTTTTGATATACTTGATCAGTACGGAGGTGTCTGCTTATGACTACGAAGAAAAATTTACAACAAACCATTGATGACATGGTTGATGACCGTCGCGGTGTCCTTGCGGCTGATGAAAGTTCGCCCACCATAAAGAAGCGATTTGAAACCATCAATCTGGAATCTACCGAAGAAAATCGACGCGCCTATCGCTCCTTGTTGCTAGAAACGCCAGGTCTGGGTGATTTCATCGGCGGTGTTATTCTGTTCGAAGAAACACTCAATCAGAAAAATGCAGCAGGTACGCCTTTGGCGGAGGTCGCATGGAAGCAGAAAATAGTTCCAGGCATCAAAGTCGATAAAGGCACAGAAAAGCTCGTCGGCTCACCGGGTGACCTCATTACCAAGGGGCTGGACGGCCTCGCTGACCGTCTAGCAACTTATGTCGAGTTGGGAGCGCGTTTTGCCAAGTGGCGGGAGGTTTATCCTATTACCACCATTAACCCCACTCAGTTAGGGTTGCGTGCCAACGCAGACAGGCTGGCACATTATGCTGCCACCTGTCAGGATGAGGGTGTGGTTCCGATTGTTGAACCTGAAGTCTTGATGGATGGCAGTCACGACATAGGTCGTTGTGAAGAAGTCACTGAGCAGGTTCTGCATGCCTTGTTTGGGGCACTGCGGAATTACGGGGTAACGCTCGAACACATGATCCTAAAACCCAATATGGTCTTGCCCGGCAAAGACTGTCGGATAGCCAGCCCTGACGAAATCGCCTCAGCAACTATTCGAGTCTTTCGTAGAGTTGTTCCTGCGGCCGTTCCCAGCATCAATTTTTTATCTGGCGGCCAAAGCCCCGAAGAGGCGACTATTAATCTAAATGCAATTAATCATATTGGTGGCCCCTGGCAGTTGAGCATTTCCTACGGTCGGGCACTGCAACAACCTGTCCTTGAATACTGGCAAGGAAAGGCTGAAAATGTTGAACTGGCACAATCTGCTCTTCTTAAAAGAGCTCGATTGAACAGCCTGGCTCGTCAGGGAAAGTACACGCCAGATATGGAGGCAGATTGACCGAAAAAAGATGGTGTGGATGATGCTGTGGCAAGATAAGTGATCGACCTTGTTTTGTTTAGCACCATATTTCAGACAAGCAAACGGCCAACTCGAAATATCGAGTTGGCCGTTCTTACATTGCAGGAGATTTGATTTCGTACCTGTAGGGCGAAAATCCACTCTTCGCGCATCGCATAAGTTGGTAGTGTCAAAGAATCTCATAATTACAAGGACTGATAAAACCGGGATAGAGTCTGACACGGTATGCCAGATCAAGTTCAGA
>DATFMC010000005.1:0-29186 GCA_035267105.1 Geopsychrobacteraceae bacterium | reverse complement strand
GGGGGGGCTGTTCCCGCTTGATGAGAAAGGGAACATGCAGGGACTTCTCGACATGGGTGTCTATCCTGAAGCTCTGCCCGGATATCAGCCTTATGCAGAGAATATGGAAAAATTCGGCAAAGTCTGGAATGCTCAGCTGCCGAGCGGTGGTCTGGATGCAGATGGCATTCTGCAAGGGATCGAAGCGGGTCAGGTTAAATTTCTTTATCTGGCTGCGACCAACCCGCTCAGCTTTCCCAACGCAGCACGTTGGCGCAGGGCCTTGGAAAAAGTAGACTTCCTGGTGGTGCAGGATATCCTGCCGACTGAAGTCACCAGGCTGGCCAAGGTCGTCCTGCCGGGGTCCTCTTTCGCCGAGAAAGGGGGTAGCGTCACCTCTCTGGATCACCGGGTGAGGCCTCTGGCAAGTGCGATTCGTCCTGTCGGTGACTCGCGTGAGGATTGGGAGATTTTTGCTGATCTCTATGCACGGTTGACCAAGATTCCGGTCTCCATAAGTCGTGCCGATATCCTTGCCGAAGTCAGTGGACTGAGTGGACTTTATGGTGATATCTGCTTTGTCGGCAGTGACCGGAACAAGCCTTGTCTTAAGCAACCGTATAGTCCTGTGACCAAAAGCTTTAACTATCGACCGATCAACGGGTCCGAAAATGTCGATGGCTTACAGTTGCTGAGCGGTAAATCGATCTTCCATTTCGGTACCACCTCGACCTTTGCGCCGACTCAACTCGAGCTTGTTCCGGAAGGAAGGATTGAGATGAATCCTCAGGACGCTGCGGCGGCCAGCCTCAACGATGGTGAGTCGGTGAAAATCAGTTCAGATCTGGGAACAGCCAACGGTCGTCTGCGTTTGAGTCCGTCCGTTCCTGCCGGGTTGGTTTTTGCTCCCTATCATTTTGTTGAGCAGGGGATACAGCAGCTGCTCCTGGACGGAACCAACCGGACTACGGTGACCATCAGCAAAGTCTGATTATTTTTTTACTAATGCAAAACTGTAACTGTATGACCGATCTGTCAAATGATGGATCGGTCATTTTTTTACATCCCTTTCGCTAAATTGTTACCGTTTGTCCATGCATGAACCCTTCTCTCCCCTTTTTTAAGCCATAACACGTCGACTTATCCAGACACAGCCTGCCCTTTATATTTCAGAATATTTTCCGAAATGACGGCATCCTTATTGCTATTTTTCTAAAGCGGAGAAAGAGGAAAGGATTCGTATGCCGAGTATAAATGAGCTGAGTCAGGTCGAACTGCTGCACGGACTTGATGAGAAGATTCTGGAAGAGCTACAGCTCCTTCTGACCAGCTATACTTTTTCAGAGGGTGAGACCATCCTCCATCAGGGAGACTCGGCAGAATCACTATTCCTTCTACTCGCTGGAAGTGTCAGGGTGCTGCAGTCTGATAGCGGTGGAACCGAGCATCTGCTGGCGACCATTGACGCTGGAGGACTGTTTGGAGAGCGGGCGTTTTTGACTGGCGAGCGGCGAACAGCGTCGGTCAGGGCTGTTGGCCTCGTTCAGGTTGCTGAACTGAGTCGTCGAAATTTTAAACGCTTGCTGCAACTCTGCCCCGAAATATACGCAACGCTCAGTCGCCTTCTGGCGCGACAACTGGGAAACTGGAGTCTGCGTCATCGGCAGGAAGCACAGGAGAGCAAGGAGCTACTGACCAATCTGATCGGCTGGCAGATTCTGCCCGAGTTTGACAGCTTTCCGGGCGTCAGTCGTTGGGCTCAGGAGCTTAATCGGAAAATTCGTTACCTTGCTGACAGTCAACACAATGTTCTGGTTTTGGGAGAGCGGGGAACCTGGAAAGAGCTGGTCGCTCGGCTGATTCATTATCACTGTGGCGACGAAACACGACCGATCCTCTACCTGGACTGCGCCGATCCCCCTCCGATCCTTCGCCAGCAGACTGGCACACGGGGGAAGCAGCAGGATGAACTGATTTCGGCCATCGCGCAGGAATCGGCTCTGTTCGGCCATGAGCCGGATAGCACTGTTTACGCCAATGGTACCCGCAGGGGGTTTCTTGAGCTGGCGGCCGGGGGTGAACTGATCCTCGAAAATGTTGAGTTCCTCTCTCCTCAGGTTCAAAACCGGCTGGTTGACTACCTGCGCGAGTTTCGGTTTACGCGACGGGGTGAGAAACAGCAGCAGCAGAGCCGGGTCAGAATTATTGCAACCAGCGATGAGGATATTCCCCAACTCGCCCGGCAGGGAGTATTTAATCAGGACCTGTCCCGACAACTGTCGCGGGAGCAGGTAGAGCTCAAACCGCTCAGGGAACGGAAGAGCGATATCCCGGTGATTGCCAAGCGGTTGCTGACACACCTCAACCAGAAGCACCACAAACAGATCCGAGGGTTATGCCAAGACACACTCAACCTTCTGGTTGATTACGGTTGGCCCTTAAATGGCCAGGAGCTTCAGCAAGTCATCGATCGGGCTGTTGCGGTCAGCAATGACGACCTGCTTCATTCGGAACATATCTTCCTGAATATCGCCTCTGAATCCTCTGATGGGCGCTTGAACCTGTTCAATCTGCCGCTGGTAAAAAAAATTGTTCAACATTCAGCATTTCCGAAGCGTTTGCGTATTTTTTCAACTTTGATGTTTTTTGCTGTTCTCGCTTCTTGCTTGTTCGGACCGGTTATCAATAACCCGGCGAATATATTGGTCTGGGCTCTTTGGTGGCCGATGTTGTTGTTGGCGGCCTTGATTGGAGCGCGTAGCTGGTGCAGTTACTGCCCACTGGACAGCATGGCGCGACTTGTTGGTCGTTGGCAGCGTAAACGTCCGAGTGAACCGCGATGGCTGAAACAATATGGACCATGGATATCTGTCACTGGACTTCTGTCTATACTGATGGCAGAGCAGCTGTGGGATATGTTCAGTCAGGCAACAGGGACCGCCTGGTTATTGTTTTCTCTGCTCGGCGTGACACTGCTCGCTCAGCTGCTTTTTGGAATTCGCAGTTGGTGTAAATATCTTTGCCCCTTGGGCAAGCTGATCGGACAGTCGGCACGCATTTCGCTGGTGGAATTGCGCAGTAATAATAATGTCTGCCTTAGCCAATGTCAGGTAGATGACTGCATCAGGGAGAAGGAATGTCCTATGGGTCTCCATCCCACGGCGGCCAGCACCACAGATGACTGCGTCCTCTGTTGTTCCTGTGTCAAGCAATGTCCTCATGACGCCATCTGTCTCGATCTGCGCTATCCCTGGCTTGGCCTGTTTGAGAGAAAAACGGTCTCAATCGTAGAGACCCTTTATGCCCCATTGCTGATAGCGGCTGTTCTTGCCATCCGTCTTCCTGCATTGATTAAGGGTGGACCGACACTGCAACAACAGCTTGTCCAGTTTTCCGTTGTGACGGGAAGCACGATTCTGTTAATCGTTCTGGCGGGCATTTTTTCTGAACGTGACCAATGGCGGAGTCGGTTTGATAGTTTTGGGGTTGCAGTTTTGCCGTTGGCTCTTTCCGGGTTGTTCGGTCTTTTTTTCCGGGAGTTCATAGGTCATGGCCCGGACCTGATTTCGCTGATGCTGGAAGCTGTTCAATTGGATCGGTGGTTGGATCCAGACCAGTATCGACTGGGAACTGGCTTTTTGAGAATTTTTTTGTCGCTGGTTGTTTTTACCGGGGCCGGATTCTCGTGGTTTTTGTTGACTCGTATATATCAGCATACCAGGAACGGCGCTCCGCCTATATTGCAGCGGTGCTTGTTGTTGGTTACGGCGGGGCTGTTTCTATGGTGCCTGTGAGTTGGAGCTATTGAGGCATAGTAGCTCGCGCGAATTCATGATATCTTGTTTTCATGAAACCTGAAGACTTGGGCTGGAACCCCTTTTTCGCAGAACAGTTCATCCCTTTTGACAAAAAGGGATTCCTTCCTGCACGTGTTGTCCGTGGAGAAAAAAATTATTTTCGCATCAATTGTCAGGGAGAAGAACTGACTGCCCGGTTTGCCGGTCGGATCAGGCATAAAGCCGGCGGGCGGAGTGAGCTGCCGGTTGTCGGAGACTGGGTTGTGGTTGAGGCTCAAGGGGAAGGACGTGCGATCATTCATGCAGTGCTTGATCGACGCAGTTCCTTCGCTCGAAACCTTCCCGGCCGCCGTAAGGCAAAAGGACAGGAGCGGGTCGAGAAGCAGGTGATCGCAGCCAACGTAGATCTTGTACTGATCGTCACCGGCCTCGACCGGGATTTTAACCTGCGACGCATCGAACGCTACCTGACTCTGGTCTCTGGCAGTGGAGCAGAGGCCGTTATTGTCCTCAACAAGGCTGATCTTTGTTCCGACCCACAGTCTTGCCTGGCCCAGGTTCAAAGCATTGCCCCCGATACCCCGATCCATCTTTTTTCAGCTCTGGATGTTGAGCAGCTTCAATCTCTGACTTCTCATCTGACTTATGGAAAAACGTTAGCTTTCCTCGGCTCTTCCGGGGTGGGGAAGTCGACCATTATCAACGGTCTGCTTGGCGAAGAACGGCAGAAGATCGGCGCAGTCAGTGAAGCGGTCGGTAAGGGACGACATACAACAACTCATCGAGAACTGTTCGTCCTGCCTCAGGGGGGAATCCTGATGGATAACCCCGGAATGCGAGAACTGCACCTGTGGGGGGAGGAGGAGGATCTTGCCGGCTCTTTTGCCGATATTGAAGAGATGGCCCTGCGCTGCCGTTTTTCTGACTGCGGTCATCGATCGGAACCGGACTGTGCTGTTCAATCCGCTCAGAACTCTGGTGAGTTGACGGTTGAACGGTTGAACAGTTATCTCAAGTTAAAAGGAGAGTTAGGTCGACTTCGACCACGTCGATAGTCCTCCTGTCTCTTCAGGATTCAGGCTTGAAAATCCTCTTACCTGTAAAAGTTTCTGCCGAAACAGAGATAAATTCAATAATTCCGATAGATCAATAATGGTCAAACCGTTGTGCCAGTACCGGTTGGTTGTTGCATTTCCCGCTGTTCTCCACTAGACTTATTAAGCACCTTTTAATGTTGGTGGCCTGAAAGTTTAAGGCCCATTTTATGATGGCAGTTCAGGAGCGGTAATGCGCACGGTCTTAACCCTTCTATTTATACTCTGCTGGATGATTCCCACAGGAACCCAGGCAAAGACGCTCCGGGTGGGAATCTATCAAAATCCCCCGCTGGTTTCTCATACTCCTGACGGCCGGGGCAGTGGTTTGTTCGCAGAACTCCTTGAAAAAATTGCCGAGGAAAAAAACTGGCAGCTTGAATATATCCCGAAGGAATGGAGTGAATGCCTGTCCAGTTTGCAGAGCGGCACGATAGATATCCTGCCCGCGATTGCCTACACAAAGGAACGAGCTGAGCTCTATGACTTTACCGAACAGTCTGTTTTGTCCAATTGGGGGCAGATTTACCTGCCACCTGAAAGTCGGGTCGAATCGATATTGCAGCTTGAAGGAATGACGGTAGCGGTCAATCGTGCTGATGTCCATTTCCAGGGCGTTCAGGGGCTCAGAGCCTTGGCTGATAGTTTTGATGTCAGGATTAATTATCTGGAAGTAGATGATTATCAGGACGCGTTTACAGCACTCGATAAAGGGGAGGTTGATGCCGCCTTAGCCAATCGACTTTACGGAAAGCGGCACCTAGCCGATTTCGAGATCAAGGAGAGTACCATTCTCCTTAATCCAATAGAGGTTCGTCTGGCCTTTTCCGCAGGGAACCTGTCGATCCGCGATGAAATTGATCAAACGCTTAAGGCCTGGAAGGGTGATCGTCAATCACCCTATTTTTCACTTCTCTCCAAATGGCTTAATCCTCAGCTGAAGCGGTCCACTGGACTTATCTCAATACCCTTGGTCGCAGGGTGCATACTTTTGCTTGCCACTGCGGTGCTCTGGCTGGTCATGCGCCGTTGGGTAGGTGACAACTCGAGAAAGCTGGACGCAAAGGAAAGTCAGCTTTACGAAGAACAGGAGAATCGCAAGACTTTCGAGGCGGAACTTCAAGAGAGATCACAGCAGTATCACGTCTTGTTTGATAAGAACCGATCCCCGATGTTACTGATCGACCCGGAGGACGGGGAGATCATTGATGGCAATCAGTCAGCCTGTTCCTTTTACGGTTACGGGCGGCAGGAACTCTGCGGCAAAAAAATATATGAGATCAACACAGGCCGGACTGCGGAGGTTCGTGAGAATATGTTCCAGGCCCGGGGGGGCAGCGGTAGCTCCTTTCAGTTCAAGCATCGCATTGCCAGCGGCGATCAGCGTGATGTTGAGGTTTTCAGCAGCCCGATGGTGTTGGGTGGACGGACGGTGCTCTGTTCGATTATCCACGATATAACCGACAGGTTGCGGGCTGAGAGAGAATTGTACGGGCAGCGGGACTTCCTTCAGTCGGTCATTGATGGCGTGGTCGAGCCACTGATGGTGATCGGGCTCGATTTCAAAGTCATACTGATGAACGAGGCTGCAGCCAAGGAGAGGGTGCAGACGGTTGATGACGAGGGCAAGATTTTATGTCATCAGCTGGCTCATAACTCTGAGACCCCCTGTACTGGTGAAGATCATCCCTGTCCTGTCCTGGAGGTCCATCGGACTGGCAAGCCGGTCGTCATGATCCATAAGCACCAGGTCGCTGACGGTCAACAAAAAATTGTCGAACTGTATGCATCTCCAATCTGGAATCCTGATGGAAGTTTGTTCGCTGTTATTGAGGGGGTAAGGGATATTACCGCTCGTTTGCAGGTTGAAGCTCAGCTTAATGAAAATGAGGCGAGGTTGAATCATCTTGCCCATCATGACCCTTTGACCAATTTGCCGAATCGATTGCTTTTTGATGATCGACTTGAACGGGCTCTGTCCATTGCCAAACGCAATAACCATCAGGTGGCGCTTCTGTTCATGGATCTGGATCGATTTAAAAATATTAATGATACTCTGGGGCATGAGTTTGGTGATCAACTTCTGGTAAAAGTTGCCGAGCAGCTGCGTGGATGTGTTCGTGAGACCGATACTGTGGCTCGCCTGGGTGGCGATGAGTTCCTGATTATTCTGGAGCAGGTCGTAGATTTTCAGATGGTGACTTCTATGGCCCAGCGAATCAGACATAGTCTGGCCCAGGACCTTCCGGTGGAAAATTATCAAATGTTTGTAACTGCCAGTATTGGGATCAGTATCTTCCCCGGTGATGCTGCAACTCCCAGAGAACTGATGAAATGTGCCGACATCGCCATGTATCATGCCAAGCAGGAAGGGAAGGATAACTACCAGTTCTACAAGCCCCAGCTAAACGCCAGAGCGCACGAGATGCTGGAGATTGAAGGAGGCCTTCGTCAGGCGTTGAACAGCACCCAACTGGAACTGTTTTATCAGCCTCAGTTCGATCTGAAGCAGGGCCGGCTGGTCGGCATGGAGGCTCTTCTGCGCTGGTCTCATCCGGAACGTGGGATGATTTCCCCCGCTGATTTTATTCCGATTGCCGAGGAGACCGGGCTGATTGTCAATATTGGTGAGTGGGTCTTGCGTGAGGCGTGCCACCAGATATGTGCCTGGCAGGATGAAGGCCTGGTTCCCCCGCGGGTAGCGGTCAATCTCTCCGGCCGACAGTTGCGGCAATACGATTTCATCGATATGGTCGATAAGGTGCTGGCTGATACGGATCTGAATCCTGACTGGCTGGAGCTGGAAATTACCGAAAGTATTCTGATGAGTGATGTCCAGACCAATATCATGGCCCTCACCGATTTGAGGGCGCGGGGGATTCAGTTGTCGGTAGACGATTTTGGGACCGGCTATTCCTCTCTAAGCTACTTGAGCAGGTTCCCGGTGGGAAAGTTGAAAATTGATCGGTCTTTTATTGCCGCTATGGAGGAGGACACAGACCAGGCAGCAATCATCGATACGATCCTGGCCCTGGGAGAGAGTCTGGGGATGACGGTGATCGCTGAGGGGATTGAAACAGTACAGCAACAGGAGTTGCTGGTTGACAAGGGATGCCTGCAGGGACAGGGGTACCTGCTTGGCCGGCCGATGCCCGCGCAGCAGTTCCGCGACACATTCCTGGTTGCTAATCCTGAACTATTTGGCAGCTGACCAATTATTTTTCAATGCTCAGCCTCTTCTTTTTTCCTCGACACTTCGAATTTTATCTTCCATCCCCTGTCTCCGGTCCGTTCTGCTGCCAAGCTTGATGGTCGTGGTAATCCGTGGCGCTCCCATCTGGTGGACTTTCTCATGGCAGCGACGAATCGCGGTAAAAACTTCGTCGTACTCCCCCTCAATATTGGTGCCGTAGGCGTGCAGGCTGATTTTCAGTCCAGCCGCTTCCAGAACTTCCTGGCAGGCAGCTACGTAGCTGGAAACAGAAACACCAACGCCCAGAGGAACAACGCAGAGATCGACCATAACGTGCATGAAACAACTCCTTTCTACTTTCTTCAGCAGTTTATCAAGGTTTTCCTGATCGGTCATCATTCAATCGCTGGGCTATGTTTTCAATTGCAAGAGCCTGTTCTTTATTGTAGGACGACCAATGCCAGTGAATTCTGACAAGCCGCTGATTCATCCGGGATCACTTGCAGGCGACTCGGGCGAACGGCGCTGATAACCACCTGCCCTTTGGTGCGAACCTCAAATTGCCGCCCACGGTACAGAACGAAATCCCGTGGGTCGTCCTTTTGTGTCAGCCAGATGCTTCCCTCACGGCAGATGATTATCAATCCCTGACGGTTTTTACCCAAGTCCAGTAATTCGCCTTGATTTAGTAGCAGTTCCATATCGTCACCTTGTGCCCCGGTTTTTCAATTGGCGAGAAATGTTTCTCTGGTCGTTCTGGCTTTTATTTTTGCCACCGGCGTTACGGCTTTTCACTGGTGGCGGTAGATGAGAGCCAGCTATCTTGCCGGGCACTATCAGACCGAGATGCAGCGTCAGATGCTGGAACAACGCTTTAATGCGCTGACCCAGTATGCAAATGATATTATACTGCTGGTCAGCGCAGAAGGGCGGATTGTTGAAGTCAATGACCGTGCAGTGGAGACGTTCGGTTTCTCTCGAGAGGAATTACTCTCTCTTGAGATCAGTGATCTGCGTCCAGCTCGCGAGAAAGAACTCTCTATAGAACAGAGGCAGCGCTTGCAACGGGAAGGAGCTCTGCTGTTTGAAGCCCAGTTTTTGAAACGAGACGGGACTGAATTTCCTGCAGAAGTCAGTTCCAGACTGATCGAATTGAATAATGAAATCTACTTCCAGGGTATCCTGCGCGATATTACCGAACGGAAAAAAGCGGAAGCCCAGATTCAATTCCTGGCCCATCATGACGCCCTGACCGGATTGCCTAATCGGACCCTTTTACAGGATCGGCTTGGTCAGAGTCTGGCCAGAGCACATCGCTATAAAAACCGGGTTGCCATCCTGTTTCTTGATTTTGACCGGTTTAAAAATAATCAACGATTCACTCGGCCATTCCATTGGCGACAGCTTACTGCAGGCAGTCGCCGAACGGCTCAAGACCTGTATTCGTGAAGGGAACACGGTCTCCCGACTTGGCGGAGACGAGTTTGTTATCGTCCTGCCGGATTTGAGTAAAGCTGAAAGTGTCGCGCAGGTTGCGGAAAAAATACTCCAACTTGGTTCCGAACCGTACACCGTCGCTAACTACCAGCTACGGTTGACGATCAGTGTCGGGATTAGTATCTATCCAGACGATGGGACCGGGATTGAGTCTCTGTTGAAAAATGCCGACGCCGCCATGTATCACGCCAAGGAGGCCGGCCGCGACACCTATCATTTCTATACCCAGGAGATGAACGCCCGATCGCTCGATATTCTTCATATGGAGAATAACCTGCAGCGTGCTTTGAGAAACTACGAATTCAGCCTCTGCTATCAGCCCCAGGTCGACATTTCCAGTGGCCGGATTGTCGGGGCGGAAGTTCTACTCCATTGGCAGCACCCGGAGAAGGGGCTGATCTCTCCAGTGGGTTTTATCCCGATCGCTGAAGAGCGAGGCTTGATTGTTCCGATCGGCACCTGGGTTCTGGAAACTGCCTGTCGCCAAAGTCAGCAGTGGGAGAAGGAGGGACTGCCACCGGTGCAGATCGCTGTCAATATTTCGGTTCATCAGCTTCAACACGCAGATTTTGCTTACACCCTCTCCAGAATTGTCGAAGAAACTGGAATGGCAGCTGAACTGTTGGAGTTGGAGCTGACGGAGAGTGCAGTTATGCAGGACGCCGAACAGATGATTAAACTGCTCGGTGAACTGAAAAAGATGGGGGTGTCGCTGGCTATTGACGATTTTGGAACCGGGTATTCGAGCCTTAGCTATCTCAAAAGGTTTCCCATGGATCGTTTGAAGATCGATCATTCATTTATTAAGGATCTGATGCTCAGTTCGGAAGAGGAAGCGATTACCCGGGCGATTATCGGTATGGGCCGAACTTTGAAAATGAAGACTATCGCCGAGGGAGTGGAGACTGAAGAGCAGTTGAATTTTCTGCGACAGGAAGGTTGCACAGAGTTTCAGGGTTTCTATTTCAGCAAGCCCGTTTCTGCCGAGCGGTTTGGGCAACTTCTGACCGAGTCCCGTGGGCTTGTAGTGTAAGCTTTCTTTGGCATTAATCTCAGAGGGGGGGTCAGATATTTAGCGCCCGAGCAGCCTGTTGCTCGGGCGCTAAATATTTTTCTCATCAATATTTTAACTATTTTTCAGCATGTTATAGTTGTAATAAGCAGAGAGAGGGTGTGAATTATCTGCGGAAAGGGGTCGATGATGAGATCGAACGAAATTGTACGGGAGATTGGGGAGCAGCCGGGAAGCGATCACGAATTTATCCGGTGGTGGCGAGAGGAAAATGATTTTGCTGACTATGAGTTGGTCGACAGCTTTGTCGAAAACTCACAAACTGATCTTGAAATTGGTGGTTACGAGCTGCTCGACATAGAGCAGATGTGGCAAGTGCTTCTAAACTGGATTCCCAAGGGGTTGGCGCGAGTTAGTACCCGCAAGGGAGAAGTTATTGAGTGGACCAAGGTCGGCAAAGATGGCAAGAAGCACACTTACATCTGCCCGTTTAGTGCCGAAACGGTGATGATGATTTTCGATGAAGAGACCCGCGGAGATGTGCTGGTCTGAACCTGTCAATCTGTCTGAAAGATCCTGCGTGGCCATGGAGAGACAGTTCTTGGTACCGGGGAGCGTCGCTCAGTCGCGTGGCAAAGCTTTTTCAGTCGGGGGAGCAGCCATCGTTGCGGCGGGGAGTTGCAGAGCCAAAAGGCCCTACGGAAAGCTTGGGTGCCATTCTGTGGCGGCAGGGGAGCGATTCCTCGTCCCGGATATATCCTGGGTGATGATGGCCAGGGTGTTGTTGCTTGCCTCTCACAAGAGGGGCTCCGGTTCCGGGGAATTCCTCTTCAAATATGATGACAGGACGTTGCCGGTTCTCCATAGAATTACTTGGTGAATTGTTCGAACAACAC
This sequence comes from Geopsychrobacteraceae bacterium, assembly GCA_035267105.1. Taxonomy (GTDB): domain Bacteria; phylum Desulfobacterota; class Desulfuromonadia; order Desulfuromonadales; family Geopsychrobacteraceae; genus BM509. The sequence continues at coordinate 17,718 of DATFMC010000005.1, read as the reverse complement.
AGTAGATCCCCTTTAGTCTACTTTTTCTTGATCTTCATTAAGAAGCTATCCGAAAAGTGATGTTTTCGTTCTATTTCGCGTGTTTCTGGTAGATATCTTTGGCCAAGCCGGTGGTCGTTTGTGTTATGCTGCACCCACGTTTTTTGTTCCAGAAACCCAGGCAAAAAAGCCACAGAAATAGCTACGGAGGTTGTCCTTATGCTCGATATCCACCAGATCGAAAGTGCCGCTGCAAGACTTGAAGGCCGCTTTCGGCATACAGAGCTGATCCATTCCCCATACTATTCCGCTCGGTTGGAAACCCCTCTCTATTTCAAATGTGAAAATCTTCAGGAAACAGGATCTTTCAAGATTCGTGGAGCTTATAATTTTCTGGCCAACCAGCCAGCCGAATTACTGAAGCGGGGAGTCATTACTGCCTCTGCCGGAAATCATGCTCAAGGGGTTGCGCTCTCAGCTGCGTTGCTCGGTTGTACCTGTACCGTCGTCATGCCAGAGGAGACGCCACTGGCGAAGGAGCTGGCCACAGTGGGTTATGGCGCAAAAGTTATTGTCCATGGCAGCAGCTTCGATGATGCAGCCAGACTGGCTCTGGACCAGGCGCAGAAGAGGGGGCTGCTCTATGTCCCGGCATTTGATGACCCATTAATTATGGCTGGGCAGGGGACGGTTGGTTTAGAGATTGTTCATGCGCTCCCTGAGCTGGAAACAATTATTGTTCCGATCGGTGGTGGGGGGTTGATCGCAGGGATCGCGACTGTTGTTAAGGAGTTATGTCCGTCGGCAAGGGTCGTGGGCGTTGAAGCCCAAAGTGCTGCATGCGCCAAAGAGGCTCGTCGTAAAGGGAGCCCGGTCGATCTGTCCTCCGCTCGATCTTTAGCAGATGGCATTGCCATGAAGCGCATCGGCGAACAGACCTTCCCCATCATAGAGGCGTTGGTTGACGAAATTGTCACGGTTCAGGAAGAAGATATCGCTATGGCGATTGTCAGCCTGATGGAGAAAGGGAAGATGGTAGTGGAGGGTGCAGGGGCCGTGGGGCTGGCCGCAATGCTCTACGGCGGGAAGTCGATCCACGATGGTCTGACGGTCTGCGTCCTGTCGGGGGGGAACCTGGATGTTCAGACCATGTCACGTGTGGTTGAGCGGGGGATGCTGGCCGAGGGACGTTACCTTAAGCTCCGCCTGGAAATGGCGGATGTCCCAGGATCGCTGGCGCAATTATCGACCTTGTTGAGTGAGATGGGGGCGAACATTTTTCAGGTCAACCATGATCGACATAATGCTCTACTCCCGCTTGGTGAGGCTGAGGTCAGGATCGAACTGGAGACCCGTGGGGCAAGCCATATCCGTGATGTCTTGCAGGCCCTGGAAGAAGGGGGCTATCGCCCGGAAGTGGTTCGCTAAAAGCTTGACACTTCTAGTATCAGCGATGCGGGCCGGGCTTCCAGAAGATATCATCCTGGCCGCAGTTGTTGCACAGTCTCGCCCAGACAAAGCAGAGATCTGAAAGTCGATTGAGGAATTTCAGGCAACATGGATTGATCTCGGCACCACTCTCTATTAAAGCGACCAGCTTCCGCTCGGCTCGACGGGCGACGGTTCGGGCGATATGAAGCTGAGCTGCGGCGCGTGAGCCGCCAGGGAGGATGAAGTTTTTAGCAGGCTGTAGTTGGTTGTTTGCTTCTTCCAGCCAGCTCTCCAAGAGATCGATCTGGTGTTGCCTGATATTCGGGATATGATCTGCTTCAGCACTGGCGGTTGGGGTTGCCAGTTCACCGCCGAGATCAAACAGTTCATGTTGAACCATCAATAATCTCTTTAATATCTCATCAGGTAACACTTCACAGCGCACCAGACCCAGACAGGAATTCAGCTCATCTACTGTACCATAAGCGCAGACGCGCAGTGAGCATTTAGCAACGCGACTGCCATCGACGAGACTGGTTTTCCCTTTGTCTCCTCCCTTGGTGGTGACCCGATCAATTTTCGGCATCAGTGCGATCTCCCCTGGTTATTGCTTCTTTTAGGCGTTCAGCCACTTATCTGAACAACAGAGATGGTCTCTCCGTTAAATTCTACGACTTGTCCTTCTCTTATTTTGCACCTTTTGCGCAGTTCCACCTGGCCATCGACGCTCACCAGCCCTTCTGCAATCTGCAGTTTTGCAATACCGCCACTGCCACAAAGCCCTGTGATTTTGAGCAGATTATTCAACTCAATATATTCGCGATTCTGAAGTTCAAAAGTCTGCACAGTTCCTCCTCGTGGTGGGTAGATATTTATGTTTGATTTTGCAGTGCAACATTTACTTGGCATTTTGAAAAATGTCCAGCCTGGCATCAGCCCTGGTAAAAAATAGATGTATCTTTTCAATTAAGCAGAGGCCTCTGATCGTTCCTTCTCTCCCAGACAATTAACTGATTATTTGACGGCATTTTGTGGTCTACGAGGACTTTCATCCCCTGATTGCGGGCGAGACGGTCGACGGCTTCAAAATCTCGGATGCCGCTTTGCGAATCACGCTCTTTCAACCAGCAATCGAACTTGGCATTACTTTGACTAGTGAAATCATTGTCATATCGAAACGGGCCATAAACAACGAGTCGTCCTCCTGGCCGCAGCGTTTCTCCAGCACCTGCGAAGAAATGCTCAACATGATCCCATGACATGATATGCAGCGTATTGGCACTGAAAATTGCGCTGACTGGTTCAGCTAGCCATGGACGTCGTCTCACATCCAGGGACATCGGTGGGGAGATATTTGTTAACGAACTTGTCTGTAGATTGTCGTACAAATCGGCAAGCATGGCAGGAAGTTCCGTCGATTGCCAGCGCAGGTGAGGGAGGCCTTCGGCAAAGTAGAGGGCATGTTGACCTGAACCGCTGCCTACTTCCAGGACAGTTGTGCTATGGGCAAGCTCGACAATCAAAATGTCCAGAATAGGATCTTTGTTTTTCTCACAGGAGATATTGAAATTTTTTAAAGAGATCATGACCCTATTATCGCCGAAGTTGCAGATTCTTACCAGTGGAGTCAGATCTAGTGGTGATATTGAGGGTCTGTTTTGTCTACGACAAAGGAGGCTGTTTTCGATAATTGTTTGCTTGAAAGTTTGCTCTCAGATGTCTTGCCAGCTTGAGATTCCGGTTGTATAGTCACCGGATGGAAACTGTGTTGAACATAGAAAACCTGTCCAAGTCTTTTGCCGGAGTCCCGGCAGTCAAAGGGATTGATTTTTCCATCCAGCAAGGAGAAATCTTTGGCCTGCTTGGTCCTAATGGCGCCGGAAAGAGTACGACGATCAATATGATCGCCGGAGTGACCCGGATTGGCTCTGGTTCAATTCAGGCCTATGGGTATGACAATCAGCGAGATTACCGCACGACTCGGCGGTTGCTGGGGGTCGTGCATCAGGAGATCGTGATCGACAATTTTTTTACAGTCGATCAGGCTCTGAAGCTGCACGCCGGTTATTACGGAGTTGAGGACAATCCGGCATGGAGGCAGATGCTGATTGAACGGCTTGGGCTCGGTCCGCACTTGAACAAAGTGATGCTGAAACTGTCGGGTGGATTGAAGCGGCGGTTCATGATCGCCAAGGCCTTGATCCATAGGCCCAGGCTGCTGATTCTTGACGAGCCGACAGCGGGTGTTGATGTGGAGTTGCGCCATGGGTTGTGGGACTTTGTCCGGGAGATCAATTCCCGGGGGACGACGATTCTGCTGACCACACACTACCTGGAAGAGGCCGAACAGATGTGTGATCGGATCGCGATCATGAATCATGGCGATCTGATTGCCATGGAGTCGACCCGTGATATGCTACAGCGGCTATCTCGCCGCAGAGTGCGGATTTCCCTTGAGCAGCCTCTGGCTCAGATTCCGGCTGAACTTGATTCCTATCAACCTCAATTGAGCGATGACAGGCTTGAGCTTCTCCTCGATCTTCCGGTCGAAGGGGCAGCGGGAGCTTTGCTTGGCGAGCTCTGCGGACTTGGATTGGCGATAAGTGATTTTGAGACACTGCGGAGCAGCCTCGAAGAGGTTTTTTTGCAGTTAACTGGTATTGATGAAGGCTTGCGGAACAATCACTGATGCATTCTAACGACTATCAACAAGGCAGCTATCACGCATGGCTGCCGTTTCGAACCCTGCTGCGCAAGGAGATTTTACGGTTCTGGCGCGTTGCTTCGCAGACGCTGCTGACTCCAATTATTACGGCATCCCTCTACCTGTTTGTCTTTGGCGCGACGCTAGGTGACCGCCTGAGCGTGTTGGAGGGATTCAGCTACGCGCAGTTTGTTATCCCTGGTCTGATCCTGATGGGGGTGATTAATAACTCCTTTGCCAACACCTCATCCTCCCTGTTTATGTCGCGTTATCTGGGAGGAATCGTTGATCTGCTGGTGACGCCAGTCAGCCCTCCCCAGTTTATTCTGGCTTATACTCTGGCAGCTATGCTGCGCGGGTTGCTGGTGGGGACGGTCGTCTGGGTCATTTCAACCCTGTTTGCTGAGCTGCCTTGGGATGCGCCTTTGTTGGCAGTCCTGATGTCGGTGATGGCCAGTTTTCTGTTCGCTCAGTTTGGCTTGATCGCTGCTATCTACGCGCATAATTTTGATACCCTGTCGATGTATAGCAACTTCCTGTTGTTGCCTCTGATTTATCTGGGTGGGGTGTTCTATCCGATTTCAATTCTGCCACCGCTCTGGGCTAACCTTTCCCATCTCAACCCACTCTTCTATCTTATTGACGGATTTCGTCATGCGATTCTGGGGGTTGGGGACATCAGCTATCTGGCAGCTTTTGGCGTCAGTGGGGCAATGGCCCTGATTCTGTTTTGTTGGGCAGCCTGGCTGATCGGTCGCGGCTACCGCTTACGCAATTAGAAAGGAGTAGTATCATGTTGTCCCCTGATCATGGGCAGGCGTTCAGAAATTTTTATGATGCGATGCGAGACTCGGTTCTGGATGAAAAAACCACCTCTCTGGTGGGGTTGGCAGCTTCAATGGCTGTTGGCTGCGAACCCTGAATGACACACTACCTTGGCGTCGCCAGGGAGTTACAAATCAGCGAGGAGGAGATCGGTGCTGTGCAGGGGATGGTGATGGCCGTTTCTGCGGGGCGGGTGAATTCTCAGGTAAGAGATGCCGAAAAACGGCTTAAGGATAACTTGTAGCAGATTAAAGGAATAGATCGCGTTGACTGAAAAGATGCAGGACCATTTGGTCAGGATAGTCTCAAGGGATGGGAACTTTCGTGCTATGGCGGCGGTCACGACCGATCTGGTCACAGAGGTCTGTCAACGGCAACAGACAGACCTGACGGCGACGGTCGCACTTGGACGACTGGTCACAGGCGGTGCCTTGATGGGGTGCCTGCTCAAGGGTAACCAGAGGCTCGCTCTGGTCGCGGAAGGCAATGGCCCGCTCCGCAAGCTGAGCGTGGAGACGGATGCTAACGGCCGAGTCAGAGGCACCGTCCGGCAGCCTCTGGCGAACCTGCCGCCCAAGGGAGAAAGCTTTGATGTTGCGGGCGCCATCGGGAGGGCTGGTTTTTTGCGCGTATCGAAAGCTCTCGGATTGAAGGAGCCTTATCAGAGTATGGTACAGCTGCAGACCAGTGAGGTCGGTGATGATCTGGCCTACTTTCTGACCACTTCAGAACAGGTTCCGTCTTCGGTGGCTCTGGGAGTGGAGCTGGCATCAGACGGCTCTGTGGCAGCGGCAGGTGGTTTTATCGTTCAAGCTCTGCCTCCGGGAGATGACACTCAAATAGGACTCCTGGAAAAGCGGCTGCAACAGTTACCTCCAACCACCACCATGCTACGACAGGGAAACAGCCCTGCAGATATTTTGACGACTATTTTTGAGGGGGTTCCTTTTGCGGTACAGCAGGAGATTCCATTACAGTTTTTCTGCCCCTGCAACCGACAGCAGATTGAAGGTGTCTTGACAGGGCTTGGTCGAGGGGAGTTAACGGCACTGCTCAAAGAGGAAGGGCAGGCAGAGGTCACCTGTGAATATTGTAAAGAGAGTTACTCTTTTGACCGCGATCAGTTGCAGGCACTATTGAGCAGCATGCAGTAAAAAACATATTTGCCTTTTATCGAATAACCGTCTGTAGAGGACGGTTTTTTTGTGTCTGATGTAGTGCTAATTATCGAGTGATTCATTGTGTTGTCGCGCAAGCTATTTTCCCATGCTCAGCTTGGTGAGATAAGGTCCCGGACAAACGTCGTTTGTTCGAATCCGAGGGTCTGTTCTGGTCACAACTGAGAAGTTAAATGGGGACAGAAATAGTCAGCATAAATTGTAAAACTGTATGAATGCAGGTACTTAAACATTGTTCTGAGTGGGTCAAATTGCATACAGTATACTGTATTTTTTCCTTGACATCTCAGTGGCAAATGGCCTAATTTTCGACACGTTGTGACGTGAGCGGTAATGGTCCGTTTGCGTCCTCGTTGCGACATTCTACATTGGAAGGAGCGGTTTCTTATGCTTGAAAACTATTTGCCGATACTGGTACTGATCGGTATCGCCGTAGCTTTCGCCATTGGTTCGGTAGTTTTTTCCGGCCTGATCGGGGTGAAAAAGCCCAGCGAGGTCAAGCTGGCCCCCTATGAGTGTGGTATGCCTCTGATCGGGTCGGCGCGGGAGCGCTTTTCCATCAAGTTCTATATTATCGCCATGCTCTTTATTCTGTTCGATATTGAGGCGGTATTCCTCTTTCCCTGGGCGGTTATGTACAAGCGCCTGGGGATTTTCGGTTTTGTCGAGATGGGAGTGTTCATTGTTATCCTCCTGGTCGGCTTCGTCTATGTGTGGAAAAAAGGAGCTCTGGAATGGGAGTAGAGCAAAACCAAACCCTCGGCAGCGGGTTCGTTACCACGAGCCTCGACAAGCTGGTTAACTGGTCGCGTGCCAAATCTCTCTGGCCGATGACTTTTGGTCTGGCCTGTTGTGCTATCGAGATGATGGCGACTGGTGCTGCCCGCTTTGACCTTGATCGCATGGGCGTGCTGTTTCGTGCCTCACCCCGGCAGTCTGATGTCATCATTATCGCAGGCACGGTAACCAAGAAGATGTTGCCGGTTATCAAGACCGTTTACGAACAGATGCCAGAGCCCAAGTATGTTATTGCCATGGGCGCCTGTGCTTCTTCGGGTGGCGTATTCGATACCTACAGCGTTGTGCAGGGTATTGATCAGGAACTCCCCGTGGATGTTTATATCCCAGGATGTCCACCCCGCCCGGAAGGTCTCATCTACGGACTGATGAAGTTGCAGGAGCAGATAATGAGGGAGCGCAATACCTTCGGTGCTGCCATCGGTGTTGGTGAAGTAGTCAAGGGCTAGACCCGACTCTTTTATGCAGGGACGAACACAATGTGTGATCAAGCAAGTGTTGAAAAACTGAAAGCGAAATTCTCCTCTGCCGTGCTGGATGTCGTCGAGTTTCGCGGCGAATTGACAGTGACCGTTGAGAAGAGCCGTATCGTGGAAATCAGCACCTTCCTCAGAGATACATGTGGTTACAATTTCCTCTGTGATCTTTGCGGTGTTGACTATCTCGGTCAAGAAACCCGCTTCATGGTGGTCTACAACCTCTACAACATTACCACCAAGAAACGTTTGCGGGTGAAGGTGCCAGTTGAAGAGCAGAACCCCTGTGTCGATACCGTCAGCGGTGTCTGGTCTACGGCCAACTGGCCTGAGCGCGAGTGTTGGGACCTGATGGGGATCAGCTTTAACAATCACCCTGACCTGCGGCGTATCCTGATGGCCGCTGAGTGGGAAGGGCACCCGTTGCGCAAGGATTACCCGGTGCAGGGTCCCGATCGCGAGCCTTATCAGGGCCGACTTTCCTAATAAGAAATCTAAACCTGCTTGAGATAAATTCCTTAAACGGACGAGGCATGAAATGGCATTGACCGAAAATATGACCATCAACATGGGACCTCAGCACCCTTCGACTCACGGGGTGTTGCAGTTGATCCTGGAGCTGGATGGCGAGGTTGTACAAAAGGCGACTCCGCACATCGGTTTTCTCCACCGCGGCACAGAGAAGCTCTCTGAACACCGCACCTATAATCAGGTTATTCCGCTGACAGACCGGCTCGATTACCTGGCCCCGATGAGCAATAACCTGGGTTATGTGCTGGCTGTCGAGAAGCTTCTTGGCATCACTGACAAAATTCCGGAGCGCGCCAACGTTATCCGCGTTCTGATGGCCGAGTTGACCCGTCTGAAAAGTCACCTGGTCTGGCTGGCCACCCATGCTCTCGATATTGGCGCAATGACGGTCTTTCTATATGCTTTCCGTGAGCGCGAAGCCATTACCGATATCTACGAGAAAGTATCCGGTGCCCGGATGACCTCAAACTACATCCGTATTGGTGGCGTGACCGAGGACCTTCCTGAGGGTTTGGAGCAGGAGATTCGTGATTTCGTGGTGACCATGCCCGACCACATCGATGAGTATGAAGGTTTGCTGACCGGGAACAAAATCTGGCAGAAGCGGACCATTGGCGTAGGTGTTATCAGCGCAGAGGATGCCATCGATATTGGTCTGAGTGGCCCCGCGCTCCGTTGTTCCGGTGTCGATTGGGATTTGCGCCGCGACGCACCATATTGTGGTTATGAAACCTACGACTTCGACGTCCCGGTTCGGACCGAGGGTGATACCTTCGCCCGTTACAAGGCTCGATTGGATGAGATGCGTCAGTCCAGTCGCATCATCAATCAAGCCCTGGATCGCCTCAAGCCTGGTCCGGTTACAGCTGATTGCCCGAAGATATGTCTACCTCCCAAGAAGGATGTTGTTAATACGATCGAAGGATTGATCCACCACTTCAAGATCATCACTGAAGGTTTTGATGTTGAAAAGGGTGAAGTCTATGTCGGTATTGAAGCTCCCAAGGGCGAACTGGGTTATTACATTGTTTCTGATGGATCGCCTATGCCCTACCGTATGAAAATCCGCCCACCTTCTTTTGTCAATCTGCAGGCGTTGCCGCAGATGGTTGAGGGACGGTTGCTGGCGGACGTTATCGCTATTATCGGTACCCTCGATATCGTTCTCGGCGAAATCGACCGCTAACTTTTAGGCAGGTAGAAGAGGAAGCCATGACTGAAACCGCCCAGCAGGTTCAGGAAGAAGAGATTGACCTGACCGCAGCTAACCAGGTCATCGACAAATATATAGATATGCACGGTGCCTTGATGCCGGTCCTGCAGGAGATTCAGGAGGCATACGGTTATATTCCTGAAGAAACGGTTCATTTGACCGCCGAGCGCCTGAATGTCTATGCCAGCCAGATCTACGGTGTTCTGACGTTTTATGCCCAGTTTCACCTTGAACCGCGCGGAAAATATATTGTTCGCGTCTGCATGGGAACTGCCTGTCACGTCAAAGGCGCAGGTCGAATCGGCGATACCATCAAGGAAAGACTTGGTGTCGGTCACGCTGAGACCACAGAAGATCTCCTGTTCACTGCTGAATATGTAGCATGTATAGGTGCCTGCGGTATGGCGCCGGTCATCATGGTTAACGATGCGACCTATGGAAGTATCACCGTCCAGAAGACGGACGAGGTCATCGCAAAATATCAGGAAATGGGTTGAGAAATCTCTGTCCGCTAGGCATTGAGGATAATTATGGCCGAGAGTGCTGAAAAATTAAAAATTCTGATCTGTCAGGGAACTGGCGGACTCGCTTCAGGTGCGGCAGCAGTTGCAACCGCATTTGAATCTGAATTTGAAAAGCAGGGCGTGGAAGCATCCGTCGGTAAACGCTGTGAAGTCGTTGGAACCGGTTGTCGTGGTCTGTGCGCCAATGATGTTCTGGTGGATGTCTGTATCCCTGGTCAGGAAGCGGTCACTTATGATTTTGTGACCCCGGAATCGGTTCCTCAGATCGTCCAGGAACATATCCTTGGAGAAGGTCCGGTTGAGAAGAAGAAGGCCGGGCCCTACTACGAGAAATTCCTGGAAAAACAACAGCGGGTCATCTTCTCGCGTTGCGGCACGATCAATGCTGAAAGCCTGGACGACTTCCTTGACCATCGCGGATTTGACGGCATCAGGAAGGCTGTCACCATGGAGCGCTCCGAGGTCATAGAAGAGGTCAAGCGTTCTGGTCTCCGTGGTCGTGGGGGCGGTGGTTTCCCGACCGGCATGAAGTGGTCATTCTGTGCAGCGACTCCGGGTGAAACCAAATATCTGATCTGCAACGCCGATGAGGGTGATCCGGGCGCCTTTATGGATCGTTCCATTCTTGAGGGTGACCCCTACGGTCTGATCGAAGGTTTGATGATCGGTGCTTACGCCATTGGCTGTCAGTTTGCCTATGTTTACGTGCGGGCCGAGTATCCGCTGGCGATCAAACGTCTGCAGATGGCTATTGATACCTGTTACGAAAAAGGCTTCCTTGGCAAGAACTGCATGGGGCTCGGTTTCGACCTTGATATGCGAATCAAGGCCGGTGCCGGTGCGTTCGTTTGTGGTGAAGAAACAGCTCTGATGGCTTCGATTGAGGGGCATCGAGGGATGTCTCGTCCTCGTCCGCCATTCCCGGCGGTGCGCGGACTTTGGGGCAAGCCGACCAATATCAATAATGTTGAGACGTTTGCCAATGTCTCCTACATTTTTTATAACGGTGCTGACTGGTATAACTCCATCGGTACCGAGGGCACCAAGGGGACCAAAATTTTCGCTTTGACCGGAAAGGTCAAGCATACCGGTCTGGTTGAAGTCCCTGCCGGCACCACGATTAAAGAAGTTATTTATGATGTCTGTGGTGGTATTGAGAACAACCGAAAGTTTAAAGCGGTACAGGCTGGTGGCCCTTCGGGTGGTTGTCTGCCATCCAATGCGATAGAGACAGAGGTTGATTACGACTCGCTGATCAAGGCGGGGGCGATGATGGGTTCCGGTGGTCTGGTTGTTATGGACGAAACCACATGTATGGTTGATATCGCCCGTTTCTTCCTCAACTTTACCCGTGTTGAGTCCTGCGGCAAGTGTATTCCATGCCGGATCGGACTGAAGATCATGCTTGAGATTCTTGAGCGGATCACAGAGGGCAAAGGACAGGAAGGCGATATCGAGCTTCTTGAAGATATGGCCTATGATATTAAGAAGAGTTCTCTCTGTGGCCTTGGTCAGACCGCCCCAAATCCAGTACTTTCAACAATTCGTTATTTCCGTGATGAATACGAAACGCACATCAAAGAGGGTGAATGTCCTTCGCACTCATGCAAACCGCTCTTGCACTTCAGGGTTATTGAAGATAAATGCAAGAAATGCGGAATTTGCCCGAGGGTCTGCCCGGTTGACGCGATTGAATGGGAAAAAGGCAAGGTGGCCTATATCGATCTGGAGAAATGCACCAAGTGCACCTCCTGTTACGACGCCTGCCGCTTTATGGCTATCGATTAGTCGATCCCTTGCTTTAAGTTGATACGAGGTCACAATGGTTAATCTGACGATTGACGGAAAACAGGTAACGGTCAGCAAGACTGCCACCATCTACGAGGCAGCCTGCGAGGCCGGGGTTCATATCCCGGTTCTCTGTTACGCTAAGAAGCTTCTTCCTTATGGTGCTTGCCGCGTTTGTCTGGTTGAAGTTGAACAGATGAAGGGACGTTTAATCCCGGCCTGTACCACCCCTGTCACTGAAGGGATGGTGATCACCAGTACCTCTGACGAAATTGTCAAAGTCCGCAAGACGGTTCTGGAATTCCTGCTGGTGAACCACGTCGTTGAATGTCCAGTCTGCGACAAGGGTGGCGAGTGCGATCTGCAGGACCTGACCTACGAATACGAAGTTGTAAAGAATCGTTTTGAGGGTGAGAAGTTTGATCTTCCGACCGATGAGGTCAATCCGCTGATTGAGCGAAACATGAACCGCTGTGTTCTTTGTGGCAAGTGTGTTCGTGTCTGTGACGAAATCGTCGGCTACGGCTCTTACTCATTTATCAATCGCGGGTTCGAAACCAAAATTGCTACAGCTTTTGATCGCGGGCTCAATTGTGAATTCTGTGGACAGTGCGTCTCGATGTGCCCGGTCGGTGCGATTCTCCCCCGTCCGTTTAAATTCAAGGCTCGCCCCTGGCAGATCAAAGAAGTCGATTCCGTCTGTGGTTACTGTGGTAACGGCTGTACTGTGTGCCTTGGAACCAAAGACAAGAAGATCGAAACGATCCGTTTTAATGACAAGACAGGCGTCAACGATGGCAATCTTTGCATCCGTGGTCGTTTCGGTTATTCCTTTGTCAACAGTGATCAGCGACTCACCAGACCGCTGGTGCGCAAAGGTGGCCAACTGGTTGAGACCAGTTGGGAAGAGGCCCTCGCTACCGTTGCAGAAGGTCTGCAAAAAGCAGGAGCAGATACCGGTGTTATCAGCGGCGCGCGACTGACCAATGAAGAACTGTTTCTGCTGAAGAATCTCACAACAGCGCTTGGTACTGGCAACCTCGACCATTCTGGTGGTGAGTGTTACAAGGGAATTACCGAGGGGTTACAGGAAACTTTAGGAATTCAGGCGTCTACCGCGACATTCCCGCAGGTTGAAAACTGTGACGCAATTCTGTCGATTCGGTCCGATTTTTACGAGACCCACCCGGTCTTCGGTATGGTGGTCAACCAGGCTGTACGTCGTAACGACGCTAAACTGACAGTGATCGCAGATAAGCTCGGTAAGTTCACAACCCTCCCCGAAGCAAAGTCGCTGTTACACAAGCCAGGTCTCGAGGTCAATATACTCAATGCCATGGCCAAGGTCCTGATTGACGAAGAGTTGGCCAAGACCGAAAGACTCAGTGGCGTTGAAGAACTGGCCGCTGCGCTGGTCGATTACAGTCCTGAGGCCGTTGCCGAGATGACAGGTGTGGCTGCGGAGGCGATAAGAGTTGCTGCCCGCGAACTGGTTTCAGCTGAAAATGCTGCTATCCTGCTCGCCTATGGTCTGCCATATACCGCCAACAGTAAAGAACTGGGCATTGCTGCAGCCAACCTGGCATTGCTGACCGGTATTGCCGGACGTCCAGGTTCAGGGCTCTACTTATGTGGCGAGAAGAGCAACTCTCAGGGTGCTATCGACCTCGGGATTCTCCCGGATCCGGAAGGGATGGGTGTTCAGCAGATGCTGACAGCTGCAGCAGAGGAGAAGCTTAAAGCGCTCTATGTTGTAGGTGAAGACCTGCTTTCTGCCTACCCTGATCGTACCGCGGTTGATCTGGCCCTCGGCAAGGTTCCGTTCCTGGTCGTTCAGGACCTGTTCATGACACCTACCGCCCAGAAAGCCCATGTTGTCCTTCCGGCTGCATCATTCGCGGAAAAGGATGGTTCCTTTACCAATGCTGAGCGCCGTATCCAAAGGGTTCGGGCTGGAATTCCTACACCGGGCGAAGCCAAAACCGACTTTGAAATTCTGCAGGCACTGTTAACAGCTCTCGGCGCAGAAGCAGCAACGACTCCTGCTGATGCTTTTACCCGGTTAACGGCAACAATCGAGAATTATCAGGGTATAAGCCTGGAGATGCTCGGCCCTCAAGGGTACGTTTGGGGCGGAGACATCCTGACTCCGATCACTCGCAACCTTGTTCCCGTTTCTGGCAGTCAGCCGCTCAATGTTGAGTACCAACTACTCGTCGGCAGTGCTCTCTACCATAGCGGTACCGTATCAACCAGGGCCAAAGGCCCGATAGCGGTCGTTGCAGAACCTTATATTGAATTTTGTCGAGAGGATGCAGCAAGCCTGAACATCAAAGATGGTGATCTGGTAAAACTTACAGCCGACGGTGGAGAAATTGAAGCCAAGGCCAAGGTGGACCGTCGCCTGCCAAAGGGCGTGTTGTTCGCGCCATATCATTTCGGCGCACTTGGACTTAATCGGATTTATCACGGACAGGCGACTATCGCTGTGCAGCTCGGTTAAGAGATAACGTTTTTATCCTGAAATGCTGGAGCGCAGTCAGCTCCCGCTGAAATCGGCAGTAATGCCTTAGACTTCAAGGAAGAGGATGGTCATGACGCCAGAGGTTTTGACACTCTCAAACAACCCGATACTTTTCTCAGTTGCCATGCTGGCGAAAATACTCGTGGCTTTCATTGTTACGATGCTGATCGTTGCATATGCTACCTGGGTTGAGCGTAAGGTTATTGGTCGCATGCAGACCCGGATGGGACCGACCCAGACAGGACCCAAAGGTCTGTTACAGCCTATCGCAGATGGACTGAAGCTGTTCTTCAAGGAGGACATCATCCCGGCGGAAGCCAGCAAGGCTGCATTTATTCTTGCACCGATGATGCTTCTTTTGCCAGCGCTGATCTCTGTAGCGGTAATCCCTTTCGGCGGTGACCTGGTTATCGGGCAGTACATTATCCCTCTACAGATCACCGATCTGAATATCGGGGTACTCTACATTCTGGCTATGGCCGGTCTGGGAGTTTACGGAGTGGTCCTGGCAGGGGTTGCCTCCAACAGTAAGTACTCTCTGCTCGGTGGAATCCGATCTTCGGCGCAGATGATCTCATATGAATTGGCGGCTGGCCTTTCAATCATCACCGTATTCATGCTGTCAGAAACTCTCAGCATGCGCGGGATTGTTGCAGCACAGCAGATGCCGCTCTGGGGGATAGAGTCCCTCAGTTTCATTCCTAACTGGTATATCTTCTCCCAGCCCCTGGCGTTCGCTCTGTTTGTTGTCGGATCGATGGCAGAAATCAACCGGACGCCATTTGACTTGCCTGAGGCTGAGACTGAGCTGGTCTCCGGTTTCTGTACTGAGTACTCCTCCATGAAATATGCACTCTTCTTCATGGCTGAGTATGCCAACATGATTACCATATCTGCGATTGCTACAACCCTGTTTCTTGGTGGTTGGGGTGGTCCGGTACTCCCTGGATTCGTCTGGTTCCTGGGTAAGGTATTCGCTTTCATGTTCTTCTTCATCTGGATCCGTGCAACCTTCCCCCGCGTGCGTTATGACCAGTTGATGTTCCTGGGTTGGAAGGTGATGCTGCCACTGGCGTTAGGGAACATTGTTCTCACCGCGGTTGTGGTTCTTCTCTGGCAGTAATCTATAAGTTGCGTAGAGGATAGTTATGTTTAAAGAATTTGCCAAAGGCTTGAGTATAACACTGAAGCACCTGCTTCCAGGGAACAAGACAACCGTCGATTATCCCAAGGAGAGACTTGAGATTGCACCTCGCTTCCGTGGTCTGCACCGTCTGGTTCCGGAGCAGCATCGTGAAAAATGCGTGGCGTGCTATCTCTGCCCCACGGTTTGTCCGGCGAAGTGCATCACCGTTGAGTCCGCCGAGAATGAAAAGGGCGAAAAATATCCCAAAGTATATGAGATCGACCTGCTACGCTGCATTTTCTGCGGTTACTGCGTAGAGGCCTGCCCGGTTGAAGCCATTGAGATGACCGATGCCTATGAGTTGGCCAACCACAAGCGGGAAGATTTTAACTTCGACAAAGAACGTCTTCTCAAGTAAGAAAAGGGAGTAGCGAATTCCATGGAAGCAATGCTTTTTTCAATGCTTTTTTATCTGGTCGCACTGGTTTCGATTGTCGCTGCATTTTTTGTGATGAAATGCCGCAACCCGGTTAACAGTGCACTCTGCCTGGTTACCACTTTTCTTTGTCTGGCAGTCTACTATGTCATGCTGGAAGCCCCTTTTATGGCTGCTATCCCAATCATGGTGTATGCCGGTGCGATCATGGTTCTGATCGTATTTGTCATCATGCTGCTGAACATCGGATCAGTCGGAAAGAGCCGTTACACCCACGGATTAGCTGGTGCATCTGTTCTGTCATTTCTGTTCCTGATAATTGCCGCCAAGTATATAGCGGGTGGCAAGGTCAGCAACATGGTTGGAAATGTCACGTCACAGGTGGTTCAAGACTATGGTCACACCGAGCTGATCGGGACCTCGATGTTTACAGAATTCCTGCTTCCCTTTGAGATTGCCTCGATCCTGTTGCTGGTTGCAATTGTTGGCGCGGTGGTCCTGTCGAAGCGTAAAGTTTAACCGAGAATATCGGATCGGGAGATAGATCATGATTACCGTATACCATTACATGATACTGAGTGCGATTCTCTTTTCCATCGGGACATTCGGTGTATTGACCAGGAAAAACATGATTGTCATTTTCATGTGCATTGAGTTAATGCTCAACTCAGTTAACTTGACCTTTATTGCTCTGTCCCGGCACCTCGGGAATATGGACGGTCAGGTGTTCGTCTTTTTCGTTATGACTGTTGCTGCTGCTGAGGCGGCCGTTGGTCTGGCTTTGATCATTGCTTTTTACCGCAATAAAGAATCGGTCGAAATTGACGATTTTAATCTGCTCAAATGGTAACTCGCATTTCCCGCTTCCAACGGGTTTTTCAGCAAATAGGAGAGTTTGATGTACAATAATCTGTGGCTCATCCCGTTCTTCCCGCTAGTGGGGTCGATTATTAACGGCCTGTTCGGCAAGAAGATCAAGAACGAGAAGGTCATCGGCAGCATCGGGACCTTGGCGATTTTCGCCTCTTTCCTGGTGGCATGTCAGAACTTCTTTGGTCTGCTTGGGTCTGAGCAAAAAGTCTATCAGGAGACAATCGCTTCCTGGATGACAGTCGGCAACCTGAATGTCGAATGGGGCTTCTTGCTTGATCCTCTTTCCGCACTGATGATCATGGTCGTAACCGGGGTTGGCTCATTGATCCACCTCTATTCCATCGGTTATATGCACGGTGAAGTAGGTTTCTATCGCTTCTTCAGTTACCTGAACCTGTTCTGCTTCTCGATGCTGATGCTGGTACTCGGTAGTAACGCTCTGGTTATGTTCATCGGCTGGGAAGGTGTGGGACTCTGTTCTTATTTACTGATCGGCTACTACTTTGACAAGAAGAGTGCTGGTGATGCCGCCAAGAAGGCGTTCGTCGTCAATCGGATTGGTGACTTCGGTTTCCTCTGCGGTCTGCTGACACTCTTTTGGGCTCTTGGCAGCAAAGGAGTCTGGACACTGAACTTCGTCGAGATTTCTGAAAACGCCCATCTGCTGCAGAGCGGTGGTCTGTTGATTACTGTTATCACTCTTGCATTCTTTCTTGGTGCCACCGGTAAATCAGCTCAGTTACCACTCTACACCTGGTTGCCTGATGCAATGGAAGGTCCGACCCCCGTTTCTGCACTGATCCATGCAGCGACCATGGTTACTGCCGGTGTTTACATGATCGCGCGCATGAATATCCTCTTCGCCATGGCCCCGACAACGATGATGGTGATCGCCATTGTCGGTGCCGCGACAGCAATCTTTGCTGCCAGCATCGGCTTTGCCCAGAACGATATAAAACGGGTGCTCGCATACTCGACAGTTTCACAGCTTGGATTTATGTTCCTGGCGATGGGTGTCGGTGCTTTTACCGCCGGCGTCTTCCACCTGATGACCCATGCATTCTTCAAGGCCTGTCTGTTCCTTGGCTCAGGTTCGGTTATTCACGGTATGCACCATGGTTTCCATCATGCCCACCTGCATGATGATCCGCAGGACATGCGTAATATGGGTGGCCTGGCAAAGAAGATGCCTATCACTTACTGGACATTCCTCCTCTCTACCATCGCAATTGCTGGAGTGCCACTCTTCTCGGCCTTCTTCTCTAAAGAT
The DNA here is from genome assembly GCA_035267105.1 of Geopsychrobacteraceae bacterium. GTDB lineage: Bacteria > Desulfobacterota > Desulfuromonadia > Desulfuromonadales > Geopsychrobacteraceae > BM509. The sequence continues at coordinate 42 of DATFMC010000005.1, read as the reverse complement.
GAAATCCTCTGGTGGGCCTTCGGTTCAACTCGTGGTCATTGG
>DATFMC010000004.1:0-17457 GCA_035267105.1 Geopsychrobacteraceae bacterium | reverse complement strand
TCGTAAGCGGTAATCAATCACACTCGGCGGTGTACACCAACGCTTCAGCTCCGGGTTAAGAATTTTAAGCTCTTCATAATCCACATCTCCCAGACGCGCGATCACTTCTAGATCGGTCGAAGTCGGCACAATGACCGTTTCGTATGAAATTGGTTGTTGAAAATCCAATTCTCCGAAACCATAAGCTTCAAGGTCCCGAACAATAGTCAGTGCGGCCAGCAATTTAGGCAGGTAGTTTTTGGTCTCTTCCTGTAAAACATTCCCTTCTGTCAAGGCCCAGAAGTCACGACTTCCACTCTTTTTGACAGCCTGGTTGATTTTACCGCCACCAGCATTATATGCAGCGGCTGCAAGGTACCAGTCTCCCTTAAAGCGACGATTGAGATCCTTGAGAAATCGCGCGGCAGCCAGGGTCGATTTTTCGATGTCACGTCTTTCATCAGACCACCAATCGTTGCGCAGATCGTAAATCCGTCCGGTACTTTCGATGAACTGCCAAGGACCAGCGGCATGAGCCCAGCTATAGGCCCGCTCGTTGAACCCGGACTCGATCATAGCAAGGTAAGCCAGATCAAGCGGAATCCCTTCACTGGCAAAAACCAGTTGGATTCGAGGAATATGGCGGCCGGCCCGCTCCAGCCAGCGGCCAAACGAATTACGCCCGTTCCCGGTATAGTATTTGAGAAGTTTTTCAACCCTCTGATGACCCGCCAGAGGGAGGTCTCCTGCGTAAGGGAGGGAATTATTCGCCGACGCCAGATAATCTTCAACGAGATCTGGAAGTGGTGAGGTTACGGCGGACAGAACTCTTGCGGTCAATTGATGATCAACAGGATCCGGGACAGGGGTTTCCGGCTGAACCAGTTCAACGGTAAAAGAAGTCACCGCTTCAGGTTGTAGATCCGATAGGTTCGAAGTCGCTGAAACAGGTTGAGGCGGAGCAAGGTACGACGTACAACCACTGATCGGAATTATTAAAAGCAAAATCCAGGCAAACCTAAACATTCAAACCTCCGGGCATTTGATTCAGAAACAGAGCCAACTGCCTTTTTTATCGAATTATCTTCAGCTTGTGGAAAAGGATAACTGCCGAAGAAATAGAAACGTTAATAAGATTGGCATAATCTAACGGAAGCATAACCTCGGTGTCAAGGGGTCTCCATATTCTCAAGAGCCTCCCTTGGCCAAAAACGGCGTTGCATCTCTTCGAGAAGAGCGACAAAACTTTTCCGATCAAGCGCACTGACTGGAACAGCGTCAAAACGCCGACAATAAGCAGCCACTTCAAACTCCGGGACTTGATCGATTTTATTAAAAACAAGCAGACGAGGCCGGGTAGCGAGATCGAGGTCAGAGAGAATGTTCTCCACCGATGCAATCTGGTCCTCAAAGCGCGGGTTGGAAAGATCGACCAGATGGAGCAACAAATCAGCATCTTCCAGCTCTTCAAGGGTTGACTTAAATGCCCCCATCAAGCTTTGCGGTAGATCACGAATAAATCCAACAGTGTCAGTGATAATGACCTCACGATCGAGTGGAAATCGGAGTCGCCGAGTAGCAGTATCCAGAGTGGCAAAAAGCAGGTTCTCGGTAAAAACCTCACTCTTGGTCAAAGCATTGAGCAAGGTCGATTTTCCTGCATTGGTATAGCCGATAATGGAGACAATCGGCACCCCGGCCCGCACCCGCTTTTGTCGCCGTTGCAGCCGACCGCGCCCCAGGCTGTCCAGCTCCTTTTCAAGTCGCCTGATCCGATCACGGGTACGTCGCCGGTCTATTTCCAGCTTGGTTTCCCCCGGACCACGACCACCGATTCCACCCATCAAGCGTGACAAAGCAGTCCCCTTACCGGTTAAGCGCGGCAGGATATACTTGAGTTGCGCCAGCTCTACCTGCACCTTGCCATCGCGAGATTGCGCCCGGCTGGCAAAAATATCAAGTATCAGCTGGGTCCGATCGATAACTTTCATCTCTGTGATTTCAGAAATGGAACGGACCTGATTAGGGCTGAGATCCTGATCAAAAATCAACAGTGTTGCGTGTTGCTGTAGAGAGCGGATGATGATCTCACGTAACTTCCCTTCCCCAACCAGGAAGCGGGGATTCAACTTGCGAGGGCGCTGAATGACCTGATCAATCACCTGAAGATCGGCTGTCCGGGCCAGTTCGTTCAATTCTGCCATCGAGTCTTTTACACGCTGCAGCGACGCCTTGCCAACACTGATCAGAATCGCCCGTTCACGACCATCTGACAGATCAATCGTCTCGGCCGCCAATCGTTCCATCTCACGGTCCAGAGCACCGACAAACGATGCAAAGTCAAGTTCCAGACGATGCAAAGCGGGAACAGTAATCCGCTCGATCTGAGCAGCCTCACGGGTCGGCAGCAGATGCGCATATTCAAGTGCGCCGGGCTGGCCGTCTTCAGCGACCCCCAGAGCAACAATGGTATCCAGGCGCAGCAGCTCCAGGTCGGTCAAGTCATCGCGAGAGAGAGGTTCCTGCTTCAGGTGGGTATGGATACAACGGAGTCCGCGCAGACCGCTGCGACCGAGGGCAAAACCAGACAGGTCGGGAATGACAATTTCACGGTCATCGCCAACAATGACATGCTTCACCAGTCCAGCCCGGTCGATAATCAAACCGATCTGGCGATGAATCTGATGCGATTGTTCCGCCAGATAGCGTCCGAGTTCCTGAGTAATCAGCAGTCCGGCCGGAATTTTGCGACGATAAATTCGCTCTAAAGCCTGTATCTGGCTTGATTTGAGTCCACTGGTCTTACCGTGAATCATCTCTTCTTCCCAAAAAGAGAAAAGGCCCCAGACGGGGCCCTTCCTGAATTGCGATCAGTAAAGATCAAAGCGATCAACCCGCATTGTTGCTGAAACCACCATCCACGTAGTGCACCTCACCAGTCACCGCAGTAGCAAGGTCGGAAAGGAGATAGAGAGTCGACTTGCCGACCTCATCCTGGCTGACCAGACGTTTAAGCGGCGACCCCGCCTCGGCGACCGAAAGTTTCTCTTTAAAATTGGCGATCCCTGAGGCGGCCAGGGTCTTGATCGGACCTGCAGAAATAGCATTGACTCGGATCCCTCTTTCTCCAAGTTCCGCCGCCAGATAGCGAACTGATGACTCCAGAGCGGCTTTGGCGACACCCATGACGTTGTACTGTGGGATCGAACGTACCGCACCAAGGTAGGTCATTGTAACAATGCTGCCACCATCATTCATAATCGGAATAGCATGGCGGGTTACTGACACCAAAGAGTAAGCACTGATATCGAGAGCCAACTGGAACCCTTCGCGCGAGGTCTGACTAAATGGTTTTTTCAGATCTTCCCGATTGGCGAATGCCACGGCATGAACGACAAAGTCGATTTTGCCCCACTGTTTTTCGAGTTCGGCAAAAACGGCAGCAAGTTCGTCATCGTTAACCACATCGCAAGGTAGAATAATCTTAGCACCAAGGCTCTCGGCCAGCGGACGGACCCGCTTTTCCAGGGCTTCGTTCAGATAGGTAAAGGCAATTTCAGCGCCAGCGTTGCTCAACTGCTGCGCAATCCCCCAGGCAATACTTTTATCATTCGCCAAGCCAAAGATAATTCCGCGTTTTCCGGCCATCAAACCCATGTAATTGTCTCCTTGAGTATATTAATAATAAGACTGTTCTTTGTAGCAAAAGTAGGCTGTAAAGGCAAGCACGCACACATGCTTTAAAGAAGATTTATTAGCGCTGAGCACACAGAAAACAAAGACGAAGATCAAGTAAAGAAATCCGTTCGTCACAATCGCACGTATCAGCTTTTTTGTTCTGCATGTTAAATGATGGGGAAAAGTCTCAAGGGAAGATGACAGCAGAGAGAGAACGATTGGCTCCTTGCATGACACCAATCAAAATTTCGTCCATATCCTGTTGTATTGTCTTTCCTTATCAGCTTAAAATCACAGCTTCCCCCCTCCTCGATTGCTCTCAGGATTCAACCTTTCACACTAATCACATACTTCAAATAGATCCCCTCGGGAAAAGTCACCGGACAGGGAAAATCCTCCGGTTGCCCACCACGATAGATAGTCCTCAACTCGTTACCAACCTGTAGCGCACCGCGCCGCAACTCCTTGAGATAGGTCGCCATATCAACCTTCTGGTGGTTGGACGAACTGATCAGCAATCCTCCCTTTTCAAGTAGTGGCAACGTTTCAGCGACCAACCTGTTGGTGCCACCATGTGTCGAGAAGCGGCTCTTACGGGTCGTGGAGAACGACGGCGGATCGAACAGAATGATATCAAAACGCCGTCCCTTCTGTTGCATTCTGGTCAATTCAGCAAAGACATCACCGACGATAAACTCGTGCCGTTTCGGATTGATGCGGTTGATGGCAAAATTCTCGCTGGCCTGCTTTAGGTAGGTTGGCGACACATCGACACTGGTAACCTGCCTGGCTCCGGCAGCGGCAGCGGCGACAGAAAATGCTCCTGTAAAAGCGAACAGGTTGAGAACCCGCTTCCCTTGTGCTCTCTGCATAAAATCCTGCCGATTGCACCTTTGATCTGAGAACAGTCCGGTGTTTAATCCTTCACGCAGATCAACCTGGAAATCAAGGCCGTTCTCCTGTACCACCAGCGGTACCGGCGCAGCATCTCCCCAGCATAATTCACTATAAGCCTTATCTTTGTTCTTGGCCTCAAGCCGTCGGGTTTCCTGTGGCCTGAGTTTACGGTAAATCCCCACAGGTTGCAGTTGTTGCCGCAAAGCCTGCAACAACAATTTCAGATATCGATCCCAGGCAGAAGAATAAAGTTGCACCATCAGGTAATCACCGTAGCGGTCCACAGTCAGTCCCGGCAATCCATCACCCTCTCCATTTATAAGCCGATAGGCGTTAGTTTCCTGCAGCTGGACATGCTGATCCCTTAACCGCAGCGCATCACACACCTTCCTACCCAACCAAGTGGCATCCAGTTGCATGGGGGCTCGTGACAGCACCCTGGCAACAATTCTGTCAGCAGGGTCCAACAAGGCAGTCGCCAATCGCTCACTTTTCTCGTCGACCAGTTCTATCAAGTCACCGGCCTGTCCTCCCGACCACTGTTTCGTAAAACGGTCTGCAATCACCCATGGATGCCCAAGTTCAAGCATACGGACCGTATCGGGGCCGACGATAAATTTTTTCATATTTTCTCCTGCGTAGGTTTATTCTATGACGACAATCGCATCAGGATTGTACCCGACCGTTTCACGCAGGCCAAGCAAAACCCCTGCAACGCAAGCGCTCTCAGGTTAAAAAAAACCTTTCAGGTCAAAGTTCTCCAAGACATTTCCGCCCATAATGATATACTGCTGGCAAATCAAGGGAGACACTGGATGGATCAAAAATTCAAGAACCGGGTTCGCGAGCAGTTTGGTAAGACTGCCATGGCCTATGTCAATACCGAGCATTTTACCGGCGGAGAAGACTTGGAAGAAGCGGCGCGCTTACTCAAACCAACACCGGAAGACAACATGCTTGATGTTGCCTGCGGAGGTGGACATACTGCTCTCTTCTTTGCCCCCATGGTTCGCCAGGTTGTTGCCTCAGACCTTACCATGCAGATGCTGAAAAAAGCTCAGGAACACCTTGCTGAACGTGGCGGTGTCGACAATGTCATCTTTCGTGAAGCTGACGCTGAAGACCTGCCCTTTCCTGCTGGTTCATTTACCTTGCTCAGTTGCCGGATCGCCCCTCACCACTTCCCCGATGTTCCTCGGGCATTGCGCGAATTCTATCGGGTGTTACGCCGCGGCGGACGGTTAGCTATTATCGACACCCTGCTCCCGGAAGACCCTGAAGTCGCTGATTTTTATCAGACCATGGAGCAGATGCGTGACCCGACCCATATCCGTGCTTACTCGGAAGAGGAATGGTCCAGGATGATCGTCGATGCCGAGCTGATACTTCAGGAGACCAAGATCATCCCGAAGCTGCACGATTTTCAGGAATGGGCAAAACGATCAGGCCTCAAGCGGGAGGAAATCCAGAAGCTGAATCGCTATTTCATGGATGCCTCGCCTAAAATTCACGATTACTTCAAGATTGAATCGTTTGCCGGTGAAGTTGAAACTTATACGGATCAAAAACTTTTGATCTACGCTTCCCGCAAAGAAAAAGAGAAGAAGTAGACTATCATTTTGTCCCGTACGTGACCCGGGCCTGAGCAAACAGCTCGGGCCTTTTGCGTCCAAAAGAGAATAGCCAACGACTAAAAATAGTAAGTGCTTATGTGCCTGATCCTGCTTGCAAATCATATTCACCCCGACTACCCCCTTGTGCTGGCCGCTAATCGTGACGAATTTCACGCACGACCGACCCGCGCTGCTCAGTGGTGGGGCAGCCAGCCAAACCTCTTGGCTGGTCAGGACTTAACCGCCGGGGGCACTTGGTTGGGAATCACTGACTCTGGTCGCATCGCAGCAATTACGAATTATCGCGAGCCAACAACTAATATCCCCACTGTTCAATCGAGAGGGAAATTGACCACCGAATTCCTTCAACACCATATTTCTGCGGAAGACTATTATCAACAACTGTTGAGTCAGCGTCAGTGCTTCAACGGCTACAACCTGCTGTTCGGTTCGGTTGATGAATTGCATTACTTTTCGAATCGTGGAGCAGGTCCAGCCAATCTTCTCCCCAGCATTTACGGAGTGAGTAATCACCTGCTTGATACCCCCTGGCCCAAAGTCGAAAAAGGGAAAATGGCCCTCTCTGAGGCTCTGGCACAACCAGAACTCGACACGGAAACCCTGTGGCGGCTGTTATCGGATTCTGTTATTGCACCTGACAGCGACCTGTCCGATACGGGAATCGGGATTGAATGGGAAAGACTGCTCTCTGCGATCAAAATCTCAGGAGATCATTATGGAACTCGAACCTCCACCTTGCTTTTGGCCAGGAGGGATGGGAATATATTTTTTTCCGAACGAACTCTTGTTCCTGATACAGCGGCAACCGAGAGAACCTTTTCTTTTACCCTCCCTAAAAAACGTTAAGCCAAGCGATGAATAACCTGCAAACTATAGACTCATGCTTCGAAACCACCTTTGAGATCAAAAAATCACTGCTTATCGCCCACATCATGCCAATATCGATCTTCCAAAAGAAGATGGAAAGCCTGAAAGAAAAGCACAAAAAAGCCCGCCACTTCGTCTGGGCTACCAGACAGTTGAACGAACATCAACAGATCGTTGAGAATTGTACCGATGATGGAGAACCAAGGAACACCTCTGGAAAACCAACCCTGAAAGTTCTTCAGGGTCATAAAATCATTAACGCGGGAATCATCACTGTCCGTTATTTTGGCGGGATCAAGCTTGGTACTGGTGGACTGGTACGGGCCTACAACGATGCCGCTCAAGACGCGGTACAGCAAGCGCGGCTGATCCCCCTCGATAACCTGTACAGAAAAACAATCAGGGTCGCGTACCAGCAGATACATCATGCCGAGTATCTGTTAAAACAGCAGACAATCAAAATCCTTGCGAAAAATTTCGCTGCAACCCATATAGATCTGACACTTCAAGGGAGACAAGAACGGATTGAAGGAGTTATTAAGCAGATCGTGACCATAAACATTCCAAAACCTGAATAATCTTTCGAGCAACCAGCTGGAGAGCTGTGCTATAGTAAAAATATTCAAAGAGCAGATATTTACCTTGAAGCTTATTCAAACAATGGAGAAAGAATATGAAACTACATGTTGTCTTGCTGGCGCTGTCACTATTTTTACTTTCTGCCTGTGCTGAGCCGATGAACAATGCCCAGAAGGGAGCTCTCTTCGGGGCCGTTGGTGGTGCATTAGCTGGACAGGCCATCGGCAGGGACACCAAAGGGACACTGATTGGTGCCGCAGCAGGCGCAGCCGTTGGTGGTGGAGCCGGCCATTACATGGATCGGCAGGAAGCCGCCACACGTGAGGCACTTGAATCTGTTGAAGGGGTTAATATCGTTCGCAATGGCGATGAAATATTTGTCACTTTCCGTTCCGATAACCAGTTCGGCATTAACAGTTTCACCTTCAACCCGGAAGCACAACAGGATGTTGGCCGTCTTGGACAGGTGCTGGCGGAATTCGACAAAACAACAATTCTCGTTGCTGGCCATACTGACAGCACTGGCAGTGAGCAACTGAATCAGACTTTGTCAGAAAACCGCGCCAAAGCCGTTAAGAATATCTTATTGGCACAGGGCGTAGCTGCTAATCGCCTATCGACCATCGGCTTTGGAGAAAGCTCCCCGATAGCTGAAAACACAACAGACTACGGCCGTCAACAAAACCGCAGAGTAGAAATAAAGATCTCGCCCAAATAAACCCTTCACCGGCCGCTTTAACTGTCCCGTCCTGAAATAAGTCTTCTAGGTGTAAACTTATTTCAGGACGGGACAAACTGAAGAATAAAGCCCCCGCGACGTCTTGCGGGGGCTTATCAATTTCAAGATTTCGTACAAATTCCGGATTAGCCGAATAACAAATGCTGGATCCACTCCCAGCAACAACTTCATGAATATGTATTTTTAAAAATATCATTTCCAAAAAACAGAGAGACAGAGTATCGCCATCCGAAATATTCACTGAATCCTTGTCTGCGCAAAAATGATGATATATAGAGCCGATTGAGTCTGGCCGAAAACCGATATGTGAGACATCCTGCCTTTCTTCATCAACTTCACCACAGAAAAAGGGAGACCCTTGCGGGTCTCCCTTGATAATCGTTCGAATTACAGATGCAGTTTACTAGAGGCCTGCAGCTTCTTCCAACATTGCTGTAGTAACCGACTTGGGACGCTCAATACCATAACCGAGAGCGCGGTCCCAAGTGATGTTAGCGAGGCAACCGAGAGCACGACCGATACCGAACAGAACGGTATAGAACTCATACTGGGTTACGCCATAATACCACTGGATAACGCCGGACTGGGCATCGACATTTGGCCAGGGATTCTTCGCTTTGCCATGCTCAGTGAGAACACCAGGGGCAACTTCAAAGATCATTTTGACCAACTGGAACAGTGGGTAATCCTTGAGACCTTCGGTCTTCATGCAGAATTCACGCTGAGAGGTGTAGCGAGGGTCAGTTTTACGCAGAACTGCGTGACCATATCCCGGAATAACCTGACCGCTGTTTAGAGTTGCCCAGAGAGCTTCCTTGAGCTTCTCTTCGGTCGGCACTTCGCCGCCGAGTTTCTGCATGAAGTTCTGAGTCCAGCGAAGAACTTCCTCGTTTGCCAGACCATGCAGTGGGCCAGCAAGACCATTGATCCCTGCACTGTATGCATAGTATGCATCAGAGAGCGCCGAAGCAACCAGGTGAGTGGTGTGAGCTGAAACGTTGCCAGACTCATGGTCTGAGTGAATGATGAAGTACATCCGGGCAACATCTTTGTAATCATCGCCCTGCCCCATCATGTGAGCGAAGTTACCACCCATGTCGAGAGTATCATCTGCAGCAATAGGAGTATCACCCATGTACTTCATGCGATAGATGTAAGCACCGATTGGACCCAATTTCGCCATCATGTTGTTGCAATCTTCATACATATCTTCCCAGCAGGTCATCTTGTTAAACTTGCCGGAAGAATAGGTCTTGGCGAAAACAGAATCGCGCTGCATTGCAATGATGGCAGCAGAGAACATCGCCATTGGATGGCTGTCGCGAGGCAGAGCACGCAGCACATCGATAACGTACTGGGGGATCTGAGAGCGCTGTTTCCAGTCCTCGACAACTTCCAGAGTCTGCTCCATGGTCGGGACATCACCAGTCAGAAGCATGTACCAGAAACCCTCAACATAGGGATAATCACTGCCAGGAACCTTGGGCAGAGCGTCAAAGGTCTCTGGGATTGTTTTACCCCGGAAACGGATGCCTTCAAAGGGGTCAAGGTAGGAGATATCGGTAACCAGAGATTTGATACCGCGAGCACCACCGATACATTGACCGATAGTGACATCACCCAGTTTCACATCAGCAAACTCTTTGACCAACTTGGTGGTCCGTGGACGATGCTCGGCAATTTTTTGAGCCAATACTTCCTTTAATGTTGACATACTTTCTCTCCTTTTTGAAATGACGTTTCAAAGCGCCCAATGGGCCAACAAGGGAAAAGGTCCGCAGCGCGGATAATGCAGACAGATTAAACTGCGATTAAAACGCCCGCCCGAACGGTTTTTCACAGTAAAATCTTATATTATCGTATTTACCAGGCCCCAGATTTCGAAACCTGCTCAAAAAACCCTTCTTCTCCTAAAATTCCAAATATTGTTTTACCAATTCACATAAACCTTGTCAAGACGATTTCGTATACAGTATTCAGCATACAATCAAAATCCAATATAGCACTTTACCATGTATTTTTTTTCTTGCTTTAATTCTTGCACCTGAATGAAAATGCCCAATTATTATGCAAACACTCAAAAGACAAATCGGCACGGTGCCATTAACAAATCCGATCATTCTTGCTCCAATGGCCGGAATCACAAGTCTCCCATACCGACGGATCATGAAATCCTACGGAGCGGCACTGGTCCATACGGAAATGATCAGTGCCAACGGTTTAATCCGGGAAGGTAAAAAGACTCGCGAACTTCTGGAATCTTCTTCAGATGAAGAGCCTCTGGCCATTCAATTATTCGGCGATGACCCGCAAATATTGGCTCGCGCAGCTGAAATGGTCGTGGGCGATGGTGCCTTACTCGACATCAACATGGGCTGTCCGGTAAAAAAAGTCATTCGCAGTGGGGCAGGAAGTGCACTACTAAAAGACCCTTCACGTATAGCCCGTATCATCATTGCGGCAAGAAGAAGTTACAGCAAACCTCTTACTATAAAGATTCGTTCCGGATGGGATCAGAATACGATAAATTTTCTAGAAGTCGGACGTATCGCTCAGGACGCTGGGGTCGACGCCATCACCCTGCATCCTCGTACCCGCGCACAGGGTTTTTCCGGGCAAGCCAACTGGCAGCACATCGGTGAACTTAAAGCCGCACTAAGTATTCCAGTATTCGGCAGCGGCGACATATTTGAAGCAGCCGATGCCCAACGAATGCTGAATGAAACAGGCTGCGACGGTGTCATGATCGGCCGAGGCGCTTATGGCAACCCCTGGCTGATAAGAGAAGTGCTCGATCATCTTGAAGGTAAAAAGAGCTGTCGCCCTACAGGGATAGAAATCTACCAAACCGCTATGCAGCACCTGCAAATGCATCTTGAGCAGTTCGGCGAGCGGAAGGCCCTGTTTGAAATGCGTAAACATCTCTGCTGGTATGCGAAGGGCCTGAACGGATCAAGCCAATTCAGAGCCAGACTACAAAAAACAGACACCTGCGCAGAACTTAAGAAACTGACCGAAGACTTTTTCCAGGAGGAACTGGGCTAAATGAAAGGAACCCGCAATCCATCATCAACCCTATACAGGATGGTTCTGGAAAATGTCGAGGATGCAGTCATCGCCCTGGATCAAGACGGACTGATCAGCCTCTTCAATCCGGCGGCACAGCTATTTACCGGTACCAGTGAAAAACAATGTCTGGGCCGCTCCTTTGTCGAGAAGTTCAAACACCAGAAGAATCTCTGCAAACTGGTAAAGACGTCTCTATCAGAGGGGCGCTCGATATCCGACCACGAGACTGTCAAGTTACAGGGAGTTAGGCCAAGACCTCTGAGCGTAACAGTCTCACCACTTCTTGCGGCCGATGGACAACAACAGGGCGTCGTGTTGATCCTTCGTGATCTGACTCAGGTTCGCAAGCTGGAAGCAGCCGTTCAACGCTCTGACCAGATGGCAATGGTCGGAACAATGTCCGCAGGCCTGGCCCATGAGATCAAAAACCCATTGGGAGGAATCAAAGGGGCGGCTCAACTTCTTCAGCGAGAGCTTAAAAGTGGTAGCGACTTGATCGAATACCCTCAAATCATGATTCGCGAAGCAGAGAGAATCAACACAATCATTGAAGAGCTCCTCGACTTGGCCAAACCGCGTCAGCAAAAGATTGAGCTGGTAAACATCAGCCAGATCCTTGATGAAATCATGCTCTTGCAAAAACAGGCTCTGGCTGAACAGGAAATCGTCTTTCAACTTAACCTGGACCCGAGTATTCCACCGTCCTATGGTGACCGTGACCTGCTGATCAGACTCTTTCTCAACCTGATCAAAAACGCGGGAGAAGCTGTGCCGCACGGCGGCGAGATCATCATCGAAAGCCGGATAGACAATGAATATTATTTAAGCAGGGCCGGGGACCGTTCAGTGCCGGTTATCCTGATTACCATTAACGATAACGGACCGGGGATACCTGCCGAAGTGATGGAGCGTATTTATACTCCTTTCTATACCACAAAATCTGGCGGTAGCGGCCTTGGTTTGGCGATCTGTCAGAAAATCATTGCTGATCATGGAGGCTTCCTCAAGATCGTCTCCCGACCTACTGGCGGGACATCAGTCAAGGTCTCGCTCCCTCTGGTTCGAAAAGCTCCTATGGACAATCAAACTGAAAAGTAAGGAAAACACCATGTCAATTCGACGTATCCTGGTTGCTGACGACGAAGAAAGTATCCGCTGGGTTCTCTCCAAGGCCTTGAAGAAAAAAGGCTTCACCGTGGATCTTGCTGTGGATGGTCGCCAGGCACTCTCCCTGTTCCGCAGCAACCATTACGATCTAGCGGTTCTCGACATCAAGATGCCCGGCATTCAAGGACTGGAACTGTTGCAACAGTTCCATGAAGAGCAGCCTGACATTCTGGTCGTGATCATGACGGCGGAATCGACTATGGAGAATGCCGTCGCGGCGATGAAGCACGGAGCCTATGACTACCTGACCAAACCATTTGACCTTGATGCTCTCGATGCCATTATCCTCAAAGCGCAGAAAGCTGCAGAAGTCACTGATCAACTGGGACAACTCAGAGGAGAGTTGCAGGAACAATACAGCTTTGGCCGGGCGATTATCGGTAACAGTCAGCCGATGCAGGAAGTTTACAAGGACCTGGGTCGGATCGCACCATCCGATGTCACGGTTCTGGTGACAGGAGAAAGCGGGACCGGTAAGGAGCTGATTGCCCGAGCGGTCCATTTTAACAGCCCCAGGCTGGGTAAACCCTTTATCGCCCTTAACTGCGCAGCTATTCCAAGAGAGCTACTGGAAAGCGAGCTGTTCGGTCATGAAAAAGGATCCTTCACCGGCGCGACCGAGCGCAAATCAGGTAAGTTCGAACAAGCCAACGGTGGCACTCTGTTCCTCGACGAGCTTGGCGATATGCCACTGGAACTACAGGCGAAACTGCTGAGGGTTCTGCAAGAAAAAGAGATCACTCGAACTGGCGGCAACCAGGTGATGCAGGTCAATGTGCGGATTGTCGCTGCCAGCAATCAGGATCTGGCAGCGATGGTCAGAGAAAAAACCTTTCGTGAAGACCTTTTCTACCGGCTCAATGTGGTCCCAATTCATCTCCCTCCATTGCGTGACAGAAAGGAAGACATTGAACCACTGGTCGAATTTTTTCTCAAACGTGCTCAGGACGAGCTCGGCGTACAGACCCGTGAATATAGTCAGGAGGCGCTCAGCCTGCTCAAAAAGCACTCTTGGCCGGGGAATGTCCGTGAACTTGAAAATGTGATTAAACGTGCGACTCTCCTCTCCCCGAATCAGGTCCTGATGCCAGCGGACTTCCCCGGACTTTTCAGCAACAGCGACCTTGGTGGGCAGGAAGACTCGCTGGAATCCCTGGTCGCCAGAAAGCTTCAAAACTCACTGGCGCAGATGGATCTGCAGGATTTGGACAATCTTTATGAAATGGTTCTGCATCAGGTCGAGCGGCCATTGATCAATATCATCCTTCAGCATACTCGCGGCAACCAGGTCCGCACGGCAGAGATCCTCGGCATCAATCGCAACACCTTACGAAAAAAAATCAAGACTCTCGACATACCGGTCAAAAAGAAGGATTAAGTGATATTATGGCAGGAGTGCTGTCCCCAATCTGGACAGCACAAAGCAAAAGGGCCTCAATGGTAGTCGCCTTGAGGCCCTTTTTAAATTTGGGTGCTTCAACTAGTAACCTTCCGAAGAGCGAGGAGACTGGTTTTCAAACCGGGTAAACTCTCCACGAAAGGTTAAATGGACTGTCCCTATAGGCCCGTTCCGCTGCTTACCGATAATAACTTCGGCATCCTTGTCATGTCCCTTATCACAAGACCCATCCCGTTTTTTACAGGCCTCACAGTATACGGCATCACGATAAACGAACATAATGACATCCGCATCCTGCTCAATCGCGCCGGATTCTCGCAAGTCAGCCATCATAGGTCGCTTGTCAGTGCGGCTTTCAAGGGAACGATTGAGCTGAGAAAGTGCAATCACGGGCAATTCAAGCTCTTTGGCCAACGCTTTCAGAGATCGAGAAATTTCCGAGATTTCCTGCTGCCGATTTTCGCTACTGCTGCCACGCATCAACTGCAGGTAATCAACGACGATCAATCCCAGACCATGCTCAGCTTTAAGTCGTCGAGCCTTGGAGCGTAATTCTAAAACAGAGATCGCCGGAGTATCGTCGATAAAGATAGGCGATTCGCTCATCTGTCCGGCCCCCATCGTCAACTTGGGCCAATCTGATTCGCCAAGGTGACCGGTCCTCAGGCGGCTTGCATCTACCCTGGACACCGAACAGAGCAATCGTTGCACCAACTGCTCCTTGCTCATCTCCAACGAAAACACAACAGCCGGAACCTTATTATCGACATGTGTCGTGGCATACTCAACGACGTTCAGGGCAAATGCAGTTTTACCCATCGAGGGTCGACCTGCAATGATGACCAGGTCACCGGATTGCATCCCGGCAGTCATCTTGTCAAGTTCGGTATAACCGGAAGGAACTCCGGTGACTAACTCTTTACGATCATATAGCTTTTCAATGGTCTTGAAGGTGTCTTTAAGGATATCGCGGACAGGAAAGAAAGACGGACGAATGCGGTTTTCGGCAATCTCGAAAATTGACTTTTCCGCATGATCCAGAATTTCCTCCATATCGCCACCCTCGTAACCACGAGTAGCAATTTCGGTGGAGACATGAATCAACTTACGGGCCACCGACTTTTCCTTAACCAGTCGGCAATAATAAACAATATTGGCCGCAGTCGGGACATAATCGACCAACGTCGCCAGATAGCTGCTGCCGCCAACATCTTCCAGCTCATTGCGGGTTTTAAGAACGGCAGTCAGGGTCACCAGGTCCGCCGGTTCGTTCTTACCCGACAGGACAATCAGGGCCTCAAAAATCTTGCGATGGCTTTCACGATAAAAGTCATCTGGAACAAGAATCTCCAAAGCACGATTGATGGCATCATTTTCTAGCAGAACTCCACCGAGAACAGACATCTCTGCCTCAAGATTTTGCGGTGGAAGTCGGTGCGACTGGGAGTTATCCGAAGAAATATTTGCGACAGTTTTCATCATAGGCGAAGCATAGCAGAGGGCAGGAAGCGAAGAAAGCGGAAAAGCGGAGCACCATAACTGATGTCCACTTTTCCGCTCATAAATTCAACCGGACGCAGCCGGAACGATGCTCTATTCTTCTGTTGCGGTAACTACAATCTTGAGCTCAGCTATGACACCAGCGTCAAGCTTTATGGTCACAATATGTTCACCAAGGCTCTTGATAGGCTCGGCAAGCTGGATTTTTTTACGATCCAGATCGATCCCGGCCGCCTGAATCTTCTCTCCGATGTCCATCGAAGTAACAGATCCGAACAGCTTACCGTCCTCACCAGCACGCTGAGAAAATTCGCAGCTGACTTTTTCAATACGGTTCTTAACGCCCTCGGCATCAGTCCGGGCCTTTTCAAGCTTGCGAGACAATTGACGCTTCTGATGCTCAAGTTCTTTCACATTGCTTTCGTTGGCAACCAAAGCCAATCCCTTGGGAACCAGGTAATTACGAGCATAACCTGGTTTGACGGTAACCAGATCGCCAATCACGCCAAGCCCTTCTACATTCTCAGTAAGAATGATGTTCATGATATCCTCCGTAAACAGTGTCTGTTTAAATTTCTTTATTTCTCGGTCGGCGAAAATCGATCCACAGATCGAAAACACCGACTCCAGTAACAATCAGTGGCAATGGGTTGAAGACGAATACCATCAGGTAGATCATCCCTTTCAGCACCGGCGGATATGCCTTTTTCTGCAGAAAACTGTTCACGACAGCCAACCCTTGCAAAAAATAGAGGGGCAAAAGGATCGCCAGACCATTGCGGGCCACCAACTGCAGAGAGTCTTGCGGTACCAGCATGCTGAAGCCCGCCAGAATCAGAACCCAGATCAGCGGCGCAGGGAGTCTCCAAGCAACAAAAGGTGTTCCGGCGATCTGGTAATTATCTTTTTTGAAACGCTGCAACAACAGAAGCGTCAATAACTGCACAGTAAGGATTCCGGCCACATAGAGACCGAAAAAGGTACTTCTTATAAAATCAGCAACCTGCCTGGCGATCTCTTCCATTTCCTGCAGTTGAGAGTCACTCAGACCGGCTCCTTGATAGACCTGCATCGCCTGCTCAATCTCCGCCTGAAGGTATTGGTCAATCAATGCTCCCGGCGCTTCGCCACTTACCAGCAGGTAAGTGGTGAAAAAGACCAGCGCCGCAAGCGTAACAACAAAAACAGTCAGTGCGACTGAGCTGTCCCAGGCCAACCCTCTCCGAAGTAGTAGAGGTAGCAGCAGCGAACTGAAACCAAACAAGCCAAGATAAGCAACCAGCGAGTGGAAAGGGACCAACAGGCTCAGCAACAAACAGACCAAGACAACAGCCAGAAAACCGACCCGCATCCCAAAGCGCATGCTCAGGTAACAGATCGGCAGGGGCGTCAGGAAATTCAGCATTGCCCCCACTGGACCAAGAGATGTTGCGCCAAGAAAGCAGAACAGAGTCACCACGATCCCGGCAACTGTGAGAGCAACCTGTTGTTGCTTCAACAGCTCGTCCCCCCTTCTACCCGGTTTAAAGTGCGTGGGAAGAAGTATAAGGCATCAGAGCAATCTGCCGGGCGTTTTTAATTGCTTCGGCAATCTGACGCTGGTGAGCAGCGCAAGTTCCAGAGATCCGACGCGGAACGATCTTACCACGCTCACTCAGATAATATTTCAAGCTGTCAACATCCTTATAATTGATCTTCAGATTCTTGTCAGCACAGTAACGACAGATTTTGCGCCGACCAAAACGACGGCGGGGAGGACCACCAGGGCGACCACCAGCAGGGCGTGTTGATTGAAAAGCCATATTTATTTCTCCTTGAGACGTTAAATTGAATTATTCGGCTTCTTCAGTTGTCTCAGCCTCAGCTTTGACTTCTGGAGCAGCTTCAGTGTCCTCGACAACCACTTCTTCCTGAGCTTCTTCGATGACACCATCAAACAGCACAGTCAG
>DATFMC010000003.1:0-29841 GCA_035267105.1 Geopsychrobacteraceae bacterium | reverse complement strand
AAATCCGCAATGCCGATCTGGCCCCCCTGGTCCTGGAGTTGACCAACTGGGGAGTCACCGATCCCCGAGAGTTGACTTGGCTTGACCCACCCCCTCAAGGCGGAATCTCCGCTGCGCGGCAATTGCTGCAACTGCTGGGCGCACTGGACGATTCGCTCAAGCTGACACCTCTTGGCAACCGCCTGGCCCTGATCCCAACCCATCCACGCCTGGGTTCTCTGTTATTGATGGCCGAACAGCTGGGTTGTCTGGCGCTGGCCTGCGACACGATTGCGCTTCTATCGGAACGGGACATCCGGCAGCAGCGACAAGAAGCTGAGCAGCGAAGCGAAAGTGATATCCTGGATCGGCTCGAGCTGCTATGGAAAAGCCGTCGACAGAGCGAAAGACGTGATTTTCAAACTGTTGAGCGCACAGCAACCTACTGGAGACAATACTTCAAGCTGCCAGCCACGAAATCACAACCTGATTGCGACCCGAGACTGATCGGAAAACTTTTGGCCTGCGCATTCCCTGATCGGATCGGGCGGCAACGTGAGCCAGGGTCAAACCGATATCTGTTTGCTTCTGGTCAAGGCGGTCGACTTTCCCGACGCTCTGCTCTTTATAATGAAACATTTCTCGTCGCAACAGAGCTAACGGGTCGGCGTGCGGAGGAAGGACAAATTGTACAAGCCAGTCGTTTGAAGCTGGATGACATTCTCGAGCTTTACCCGGACATTTTATGGCGAAAACAGGTTTTCTGGAATCGTAAGGAAGGAAGAGTTCAAGGTCGAAAAGTTCGATCTTTAGGTAAGCTGAACCTGTCTGAAAAGCCGACCGCCGTTACTGCGGATGATACGTCTCTCGTCATCCTTGACGCACTGTGTGAAGAGGGTCTGGGACTGCTTGATTGGAATCGTGAAGTCGAAACCTTTCGCGCACGTGTCCTCACCGTCAGCAACAAAATCAACAATAATAATTGGCCTGAGCTTACAGACGATAATCTGCTGTTAAATATAGATAAATGGCTATTACCATTTATGGGAAAATGCAAAAACAGAAGTGACCTGAAACGGCTCAATCTGCTCCCGGCGCTGCAATCCCTCTTCGACTGGTCGCAGCTGCAGCGGCTGGACAAACTGGCGCCCGAACGTTTGAAAGTTGCAAGTGGTTCAAGCATCCGATTGCAGTATAGTATGGATAATCCTCCGGTGCTGGCGGTGAAACTTCAGGAGATGTTTGGTCAGGCAGACACCCCTTACATAGCAGACGGGAGAATAGCCGTTCAACTTCACCTGCTCTCCCCTGCCGGTCGTCCACTCCAGGTGACTCAAAACTTGCGTAGCTTCTGGGACGAGGTCTATCCTGAGATCAAAAAAGAGATGAGAGGTCGCTACCCGAAACACCTCTGGCCCGACGATCCGTGGAATACCCTGCCGACACGTCACACCAAGCGTCGCAACAAAAAATAGAGTAGTATTATCTTTCATGCTAATCGATCAGGAGGACAAACATGACCTATCAAAACCTGCTACTGGAACAGACTGAAAATGTCGTAACCCTCACCATCAACCGACCAAAGGCCCTGAACTCCCTGAACCCAGACACGTTGTATGAACTTGAAGCAGCTGTATCTGCGCTGAACGTCGACCCGACCGTCAATGTCATCATCATCACTGGAGCCGGTGGAAAAGCCTTTGTTGCCGGGGGCGACATCTCAGCCATGCAACCACTCAAACCGATGGCAGCCCGCGCCGTCGCACGCCAGGCTCAGAACCTGTTCAATATTATTGAGCACTCACCCAAAATCATCATCGCGGCCATCAACGGCTACGCTCTCGGGGGCGGCTGTGAGCTGGCCATGTCCAGCGACATCCGCATCGCCTCACAGAATGCAAAACTGGGACAACCAGAAATAAACCTGGGGATCATCCCCGGCTGGGCGGGAACCCAACGCCTCCCCCGGCTGGTCGGTATCGGAAAAGCCAAAGAGATGATGCTGACTGGCGACATGATCAACGCCGACGAAGCTGAAAGGATTGGCTTGGTAAACCGCGTCGTCGCGGCTGAGGAGCTGTTGGATACGGCCATGGAAATGGCGCAGAAGATCGCCAGAAAACCACAGGTTGCCATCGGCCTGATCAAAGAAGCGGTAGACAATGGACTGGAGATGCCGGTCGACAAGGCGATCAGCTATGAAGCCGAGCTGTTCGGACTTTGTTTTGCCACCGAGGACCAGAAGGAAGGGATGGCGGCGTTTCTGGAAAAAAGAGAAGCGAAGTGGAAAAACTGCTGATTAGGACCGAAACAGTAAAGGCCATCACCCGGTGACGGCCTTTACTGTTTCATATTGTCCGAGAGACTGCCCTCAACGCAAACCAAGTTTCGAGAGAAAGATTCCGACATATACATTAATGGAGCTATCTCTCTTCAAAGAAGAAAAGACCGGATTCTTGCGCAGACCGATAGCCTGCAGTTGCTTGACGATTGCGGGGTTGCGCCCCATCTTGAGCCCACGATTAAATGCGCTGATCGCGGCCCGTTTACGACCCGCCAGCAGGTAGATCTTACCAACGGCCAGATAGATATCGGAGCGATTCGGCGCACCATCCAGCGCCTCCTTGCAGAGCGTGATCGCCTGACCGTAAGACTTCTTTTCGCAGGCGAGGCAGTAACCGTACCAAGCCAACACATCCGGCTCACGTGTTTTTTTCAATACTTCTTCCAGATGCATCCGGGCCAGCAGGGTATTCCCCTTCTTTGCCTCGGAAATCCCTTCCCTTATCTCTTTCTGCAATGCGGTGGCCGCCATAATTGACTCCTTATTTTTTTCTGGAACAGCCTTGCCTCAGGCGATGAAGCATGACCTTTTCCTGCTTAAGCTGAACATAGTCCATGACGGCGTTGTCGGGCCTGGCAAATCTCTTCGACACAACTGAATGGGATACTCAAACGGCCGAAACCGCAACCGATCTCGACCTCAGAGCCCTTGGTCCCGTGATAATCAGAGCCGCCGGTCACGATGAGTTTGTACTTCCTGGCCAACTTTATCGTCCAGTCTATATCTTCCAGACTGGCACCATTATTATACGCCTCGATCCCATCCAGATCAAAGGTGACGAACAACTTTACCAACTGCTCCAATTCAAAGCGATCACGTGTAATATAGGGTGGGTGAGCAAGTACGGCAACCCCACCACAGCCATGAATCAGCTCAATTGCCTGATCAAGGGGGAAATATCTCTTCGGCACATTGCAGGGGACCAGATAGCGATCAAATGCTGCATCATTGCCATCGACACAACCTGCCTCAAGAAGAGCCTGAGCGATATGGGGGCGGCCGATGGTTCCTCCGGCTTTTCTTTTTACATCGTCTGGATCGAGAGGAGCCCTGCCTTCTTGCGCCAACTTCAGGTTGACCCGTTCGATAATCTCAAGATTCCGTCCAGAGCGAAATTCCTGAAATTTTTTCAGTTCAGTCTGCAGCTCCTGGTCATGGTGATCAAAGCCATAGCCGAGCAGGTGAATATCGTGATACGACTCCCATTGACTTGAAAGTTCAACCGCTGAGAGGACCGTGACGCCCAGCTTCTGCCCAGCATCCTGTGCTTCGTCGATACCATCGATATTATCGTGGTCCGCGATGGCGATAGCGGCCATACCAGCTTCGGCGGCACGACGTACGACCTCCGCTGGCGGATAGATGCCATCAGAGCAGGTGGAATGGAGATGAAGATCAACCTTAACCATTGTCATCAGGCTCAGCGCCCTTTCTTGACTTTAAAGCCTGCTTTCAGCCAGGCGTCGGGATTGTTTCGACCCGTTACAGTTTTCTCAGGCTTGTTCGCTTTTGCCTCAGTCTTCCTCGTCAGTTCCGGTTCTTGCGCGGAGCGCATGCTCAATGCAATCCTCTTTCGCTGCAGATCAACATCAATAACCCGGACCCGCACTGATTGTCCGACCTTGACAACGTCATTGGGATCTTTGACAAATCGATCAGCCAGATGGCTGATATGGACCAGACCGTCTTGATGCACACCGATATCAACAAAGGCGCCGAAAGCGGCCACATTTGTCACGATCCCCGGCAAGTGCATCCCTTTTTCAAGGTCCTTTATTTCCGTGACATCTTCACGAAACGTCGTCGTTGAGAAGCTGTCGCGGGGGTCGCGTCCCGGTTTTTTTAATTCTAGCACGATATCCTGCAGGGTTGGCAGCCCTGTTTTCTCATTAATATAGCAATCGAGGTTCAAACTATCGATCAACCCGTTATCGGCCAGAAAATCATCCAGAACAACTCCCGCATCCTGAGCCATCCTTTTCACCAGTGCGTAACGCTCGGGGTGGACGGCTGTATTATCGAGAGGATTACCCCCTTGACGAATGCGGAGAAAACCCGCCGCTTGTTCAAAAGCCTTCTGTCCGAAGCGGGGCACATTGAGAAGTTCTTTTCGGGCCTTATACTCTCCCTGCTGGTCACGGTACTGGACAATTCCACGGGCAAGCGAGTCACCGATACCCGAGACAAAGCTGAGGAGTGCCCACGATGCCGTATTGAGGTCGACGCCAACAAAGTTAACGCAGGACTCGACAACGTCATCTAGAGACTTCTTCAGGGCAGGCTGATTAACATCGTGTTGATACTGCCCGACGCCGATACTCTTCGGATCGACCTTGACCAGTTCGGCCAGCGGGTCCTGTAGCCGCCGAGCGATTGAAATCGCGCCACGAATAGTCAAATCCAGTTCAGGAAATTCCTCACGAGCGATTTCGGACGCCGAATAGACACTGGCCCCCGCTTCGCTGATCATAACCACCTGAAGCTTTAACCCGGACTCTTTCAGCACCTGACGGGCGAACTGTTCCATCTCTCGACCGGCGGTTCCGTTTCCGACGGCGATCATTTCAACCTGATGTGTCTTAATCAGGCGCAGAAAAGTGTGTTTGGCTGGCTCCAGCTTGCCGGAACCGGTATGCGGATAAATCGTCGCGTGCTCCAGGAACTGTCCTGTCTGATCAACGACAGCCAGCTTGGAACCGGTTCTTAACCCAGGGTCGATTCCGAGGACTCGCCGTCCGCCCGCAGGAGCAGCCAATAAAAGATGACGTAAGTTCTCGGCGAAGACATGGATTGCCGCCTCATCCGCCAACTTTTTGGCATGCAGACGCAATTCAACCTCAATTGATGGAGCCAACAGACGTCTATATGCATCAATGAGGACATCCGATAAAAACTGTTTGTAGGTGAGGGACTCCGATAAAAAATGGG
Source organism: Geopsychrobacteraceae bacterium (assembly GCA_035267105.1). Classification (GTDB taxonomy): domain Bacteria; phylum Desulfobacterota; class Desulfuromonadia; order Desulfuromonadales; family Geopsychrobacteraceae; genus BM509. The sequence continues at coordinate 24,590 of DATFMC010000003.1, read as the reverse complement.
GGCCAAGGCTTGCCTGAATCTGTTCTTCTGGTGCGACAATCGACAAGCGCAGCACCTCCTCCTTCTCACCCCGGCGCATCGCCAGCATTCGGTGCGAAGGAATTCCTTTCAGTGGTTCGCTGTAGTCATAATACATTTCATATTTACTGACCTGCGCCTCTTTACCTCGCACCACCAGAGACTTGAACAGCCCCTGTTCCCAGGTCAGACGTCGGACAACCGAACGGGCAACAGCATCATCGGCAAAACGTTCAGCCAGAATATAACCAGTACCCTCCAGAACCGCAGCACTGTCAGCAAGCCCATTTTCAGAATCTATAAACCCGGCGGCCAATGATTCGATATCAGGGCCAGGTCCATCGGCAGACAACAATCGTTCGGCCAACGGCTCCAGCCCGCGCTCAATGGCGATAGCGGCCTTGGTTCTTCGCTTCGGCTTGTACGGGAGATAAAGGTCCTCCAGCTCAGTCTTTTGCCGGACCGATTCAATACGTTGTAACAGTTCCGGGGTCAGTTTGCCCAACTCATCGATGGTTTTTATGATCGTTTTCCGGCGATCTGTCAGCTCTATAAAATAGTTCAACCGGTCCTGAATCAGACGAATTTCTACCTCGTCCAACTCGCCGGTAGCCTCTTTTCGATAACGGGCGATAAAGGGTACGGTCGACCCTTCCTGCAGCAGGGTGACGGTCTGTTCGACCTGATATTTTTGAAGGGTGGTCTCTTCCATGAGGAAAGGGATAATGTCGGTCGGTACTGTATCGGTCATCTCTGATTATATCCTTGAATTGACGTGTTGCTTTGACGCTGATCACTCAAGCCGGGCGGATATTAACATGTCAATCGGGAGAGTGAAAGTATCTCTGGACACTAACTGGGTCAGACCGCTTGACCACCTGATACATTCCGTGTAGTTATGGAAGGAATTATTTACGAACGGATTCTCAATGGCAGTATTGCTGGACGTCGCAAACCTTCAAAGTTACTTCTTTACCCGGACTGGATTGATCAAAGCGGTTGACGATATCTCCTTCAGCATTGAAACCGGCCAGACACTTGCTTTGGTTGGCGAGTCGGGCTGTGGAAAATCGATGACCGCTCTCTCTCTGCTGCGACTGCTTCCCGAACCGGGTCGGGTGGTTGGTGGAGAAATCCACTTCGAAGGTCAGGATCTGCTGAGACTCCCCCTTCATGAGATGCAACGGATTCGTGGCAATCGAATTTCAATGATCTTCCAGGAACCGATGACCTCGCTTAACCCGGTCTTTCGCATCGGCGATCAGATCTCGGAAGTATTGATTCTCCATGAAGGCATGAGCAAAGTCGAAGCAAGAGAAAAGGTCGAGGAACTGCTTCACCAGGTTGGCATTTCGGACCCGACCGGCCGTCTGCGTGATTATCCCCATCAGCTTTCAGGCGGGCAAAGACAACGTGTCATGATTGCGATGGCACTGGCCTGCAACCCGCAACTTCTGATTGCCGATGAACCGACCACTGCTCTTGATGTCACGATTCAGGCACAGATCATGAACCTGCTCTCCCAACTCAAAAAAGATCGGCAGATGGCAACCTTGCTGATCAGTCATGACCTAGGCGTCGTCGCAGCGCACGCTGAGCATGTCGCGGTCATGTATGCCGGGCTGATCGTAGAGCAGGCATCTGTGGAACAACTTTTCGCCAACCCATCCCACCCCTACACCCGTGGTCTGTTGGCCTGCATCCCCCGCTTCGGCAACAAGGGGCCTCTACCGACGATCAAAGGACAGGTTCCGAGTGCTGGTGACCTGAAAGAGGGTTGCTCATTTCTTGAGCGTTGTCAGGAACCTTTCGCTCCCTGCGGGAGACAGGTCCCCCCATTGACAGAAGTTGAGCCCGGACATTTCGTCAGGTGCTGGAGATATTGAATGAAACCGCTCCTTGAAGTAAACAATCTGCGCAAGACTTTTCCGGTTCCAGGCTCAAAGGATCAGAGATTGATCGCGGTCGATGATGTCAGCTTCACTCTTAATGCGGGCGAGACCCTCGGCCTGGTCGGCGAATCGGGGTGTGGCAAATCAACAACCGGCAGGACGATTCTTAATCTTCTAAAAGCGGATTCGGGACAGGTTCTTTTCAGCGGTGTGGACCTTCAACAACTTTCGAGTCGACAGCTGAAACCATACCGACGAAAACTGCAGATGATTTTTCAGGATCCAATTTCATCGCTGAATCCGAGGATGACCGTAGGCGACATTCTGCAAGAGCCATTGCAGATTCACCGCCTTGCGCGTAAAAATGAACAGCAGGAGCGAATTGTTCATCTTCTTGAGCAAGTCGGCCTTGGACCCGAGCATGTACATCGTTACCCTCATGAGTTCTCGGGGGGGCAGAGGCAAAGAATTGGTATCGCGCGAGCGATTGCCGTTGAACCCCAGCTGATTGTTGCCGACGAACCGGTTTCTGCTCTCGACCTGTCGATTCAGGCTCAAATTCTGAATCTGTTGCGACAAATTCAACAACAGTACGAGTTAAGTTACCTGTTCGTGGCTCACGATCTTGCGGTGATAGAACATATCAGCGACCGGGTTGCCGTCATGTACCTGGGACGGATTGTGGAACTTACAACAGCGAAAAAACTTTATAAATCACCGCGTCATCCCTATTCAGAAATTCTGCTGAACGCAGTTCCAGTCCCGGACCCGAAACTGCAGAGAAAATCGATCCCGTTAATCGGGGAGCCCCCCTCTCCTGTCAACCCTCCACCCGGTTGTCATTTCCATCCACGCTGTCCCTACGCGCAGGAAATCTGCCAACAACAACGTCCCGGTCTGACTGATCAGGGTGATGAACATCTGGCAGCCTGTCACTTCAGCGATCAGGTTGGTCGTTATCTGAAAACCTGACTTGACTCGCTGTGCCACAAATGGCACGATGCCGCACCCATATCGAAACCACGAGGCAATGATGGTAAAAACCGAGGGCAACGGCCCGATAAAAACGATCAAGGAACGCTGTCGCAAATGCTATGCCTGTATCCGTAACTGTCCAATCAAGGCGATCGGCGTTCGCAAAGATTGCGTTGAAGTTCTTCACCAGCGCTGCATCGGTTGCGGCAAATGCATTCAGGCCTGTTCGCAAAACGCAAAAGTCATTGCAGACGCTATCCGCGAAACAGACAATCACCTGAACAGCAACGATCCCGTAGTTGCCGTTATGGGCTGTTCCTATCCTGCATTTTTCTACGACCTGCATCCGGGCCAGATCGTTACCGCGCTGAAAAAGCTGGGTTTCACAGAAGTCTTCGAAGGTTCTGTCGGAGTCGAACTGATCGCCCCTGAATATCAGACGCTGCTTGAGAAAAACCTTGGCACACCTTTAATCTCAAGCCACTGCCCGACAATCGTAGATCTGATCGAGCGACACTATCCGCAACTGCTACGCGATCTGGTGCCGGTCGTATCACCGATGGTTGCTGTCGGTCGCTACATCAAATCCTGTCGGGGCAAGCACACCCGCGTTGTCTATATCAGTTCTTGTATTGGCGGTAAGTTTGAAATCGATTCGGAGACAGTTGAAGAAGCAGTCGACACGGTCTTGACCTACAACGAACTGAATCGCATGCTTGGAACAAAGCGGATCGACCCACATCGCCTTAAACAATCTTCGTTTTCAGGTAGACCAACCAGCCATGGGCGCAGTTTCTCCATCTCGGGGGGGCCGTTTAGCGTTTTCGGCATCGGACATGACGGCCTTGATCCAGATTTTGTATCGACAGTCGGGGAACAGGCGTCAATGGAGGTTATTCGAGATCTGTCGGCGCGACGCATTTCTCCACGTTATGTGGATGTCAGATTCTGTAACGGTGGCTGCATCGGAGGACCCGGCAGAACCAACCGACTGACCTCTTTTTCCAAGCGAAAATTGATCATCGATTACCAGCGGCGCGAAATACCTTATCTGGATGCTGAAAAAGATCAGTGCCCGGAACAGAACCTGGAACTCAAAAGAGGCTTCAGCAACAAACACAAACAACTGGAGCAGCCAAGCGGAGATGCGGTCAAAAGAATCCTGCAGGAGACAAATAAATATACGGAACAGGATGAACTGAACTGCGGTGGTTGCGGATATTCAACCTGCAGAAACCATGCTGTCGCTGTCTACCAGGGCCTTGCCGACACCCGGATGTGCCTTCCTTTCTCGTTGAGGATGCTGGAAGAGGATCGCTCAACCCTGCAACAAAAATATGAGCTGGCTCGTCGCGCCCTCGATCAGGAATACGACGGAAGCTCAATAATCGGCAGTGACGCTCGCACGCAAGGCGTCCTGCAACTGATCAAACAGGTCGGGCCAACTCCGACAACAACCCTGATTCGCGGTGAAAGCGGGACAGGTAAAGAGCTGACTGCCCGCGCTATCCACCAGGCAAGCCTCAGAGCCGACAAACCACTGGTCACAGTGAACTGTACAACCTTGACCGACAGCCTGCTGGAAAGCGAGCTCTTCGGCCACAAAAAAGGCTCTTTTACCGGTGCCATCGCTGACAAAAAAGGACTGTTCGAGGCAGCGAACGGAGGAACCATCTTCCTCGATGAGATCGGAGACATAACACCAAAGCTTCAAGCTGAACTGTTACGTGTCCTCGACAGTGGAGAAATCAGGCCGGTCGGAAGCAATACGAACATCAACGTCGACGTTCGTCTGATTGCGGCGACAAACAAATCACTTGAAGATGGAATCAGTGAAGGCTGGTTCAGAGAAGATCTGTTTTATCGAATCAATGTTTTTACCATCACCCTGCCACCTCTGCGGAACAGGTTGCACTCAATCCCGAAGCTGGTGGAGCATTTCCTGAATCGGTCTGCCAGAAAACTGAATATTACAATTCACAAAATTGACGAACTGGCGCTCAAGGCACTGGCCTGTTACCACTGGCCGGGCAATATCAGAGAGCTGCAAAATATTATTGAAAGAGCCGTCGTCCTGTCATCTGACCAGACAATTCATCTGGAGCAACTGCCGGTGATATTTTCCAATATGATCAAAGCAGACACTCCGGTGACCGAGCAGAACGATCCGGTTGGTCTGCGCAACCAGAGGGACAGGCAGATCGATCATCTTGAAGAGGACCTGCTCAGAAAGTACCTGACAGAAGCCAATGGCAATGTATCTGCTGCCGCACGGCTGGCAGAAATGCCCCGCAGAACTTTTTACAGGATGCTGAATCGTCACAGTATCACCGCTCAACAGTACCGAAATGCAAAAAAGTGAGACACGCGAGACATTTTTCGATACCCCATGTGCCACTTCTGGCATGTGGCGATTCCGCTGAACCCGGGTTGCGAAAAGAAGCAAAAAAACATCTCCACCCGCTACCGACTGTGTCACCAGTGTCCCAACCACACCTCCTCCAAGGGCGCCTGTCCCCTCATACAGACACGATTCCCCTTACATATGGCCCCTCAGGTTCCTGGCACAAGTATTGCTAGGACAATAAGCTCAATGTAGAGGGATACTTCCGTTCCCGCCCGAACGGTACCATAAATCCCCATTACGCCATCAGGGACCTCTCTCCCCCTGGTGGCGTTTTTTTATGGTCGCCATGTCTTCATTTTTAAGATAAAGTGAATCAATTGTAATTTTGCTGACATTTGTAATGTACATGCCTAAAAAAATTCACAAAAAATCAGATACCCGTCTCGGTCTGGACACGCTTCAGGACATCAGTTCGTTGATTTTAAAATCTCACGACCTTGATGAGACCCTCGACAACATAGTTACGCTCGTCGCAGAACGAGCGCACTCAGATGTATGCTCCCTCTATCTCATTGAAGACGATGAAGACGATCATGAGACTCTGACCTTACGGGCGACGCAAGGCCTAAACCCGGAATCGGTCGGCAACGTCAGTTTAAAAATAGGTGAAGGCCTGACTGGTCTGGTAGCCAAATCGCAAGAGATTCTCTCCATAGAGGAGCCTCAAGACGACCCCCGCTATCGTTATTTTGGTGTCACTAAAGAAGAACAATTCCATTCATTTCTCGGCATTCCCCTTTCAGACCGCAACGAACCGCTGGGTGTTCTGGTTATCCAGACCAGGGCTCCCCGGATTTATAACCAGGAAGAGACCGCTACACTCAGCACCATCGCCTTTCAGGTTGCTTCCATTGTGGTCAACGCAAGGCTTCTGGACACAATCGATAGACAACAGGATGCCGCATTCCTGCCTTATATGGATGCAAGTGACAGCCCTTCCGGTGCAGACAAGTCGTCAACTGAAGTAAACACTCAGATCGCTACCCTACGCGGCAAAGTTGTCTACCCTGGAGTCATTACCGGACCAGCAAATGTCATCGATCAGCAGTTTGGGTTTGCTGATATTTTCGACGAACATAATGTCGATCCGGCAAAAGAGCTGAAAAAAGTCGATGAAGCGCTACGAAAAACCAGAATCCAGACACTCTATCTGGAAAAGCGGGTAGCAGACCGACTCACCAAAGAAGACGCGGCAATTTTCCATACCCACCTGATGATTCTTGAGGATCGGAGCTTCATTGAGCGCCTGCACGACAAAATAGACGAAGGGCACAGCGCCCCCTACGCGCTGAAGAAGGTCATAAACAGCTACCTTGAAGTGTTTTCCAATATTGAAGACCCCTATCTGCGTGAGCGTGCAGCAGACATGGAGGACATCGGAAAAAGACTTCTGGGAAACCTGGTTGGCCAGAAGTCCCAAGGGATTCAACTGCACCACGCCGGAATACTGGTCGCCCATCGCCTGCTCCCTTCAGATATGGCGATCCTCGATCATGAAATGATCACCGGGATGATCATTGAGTCAAATGAGACAAATGCACACTCAGTCATCATGGCTAAATCACTTGGCATTCCAGCTCTGATCGGCGTCAAAAATGCGGTGTCACAAATCGAGCCGGACAGTCAATTGATACTCGACGCCAATTCAGGCTGTGTCTATCTCAATCCGAATGAAACGATCCTCGACGAATACTTCAGGCTTGAATTCGACCGGACGCTGGAGCGGGAACGTCTGGACAAACTGCGCGATGTGCCAGCAGTAACCAAAGACGGAACCCGAATCATTCTTCGCGCCAACGTTGGCCTGCTGAGCGATATCGATGTCGCCAGAAGAAATGGCGCCGAAGGGGTTGGCCTCTACCGGACCGAATTTCCTTACATGGCCCGCAGTTCTTTTCCGGACCGGCAGGATCAGTATCAGCTCTATAAAAAAGTCATCGAAATGTCAGCCGGCCAGCCGGTCATTATCAGAACCCTGGATATCGGCGGTGATAAGATCCTCCCTTATTTTCCGCCACCGAAGGAAAACAATCCGTTCATGGGCTGGCGCTCAGTCCGCTTCTGCCTTGATCAGCGCGAAATCTTTCTCACCCAGATAGAAGCCATCCTGATGGCAGGAGTACACGGTCCGACTCGCCTGCTCTTTCCGATGATTACAAACCTTGAAGAGATCAGAGCTTGTCAAGAGTTGGTAACTGAAGCGATGGATAAGCTGCAACAAGAAAAGATTGATTTTGTCGACGACATACCTCTTGGTGCGATGATAGAGGTTCCGGCAGCTGTTCGGCTGGCCCCGCACCTGGCAAATGAAGTCGACTTTTTCTCGCTCGGCACCAATGACTTGATTCAGTACCTGCTGGCTGCTGACCGATCAAATCCCCTGGTTGAAAATTACTATGATCCTCTCCATCCGGCAGTTTTACAGTCCATCGACTATCTGTCGCAGGTTGCTCGGCAGAAAAATATAGACCTGTGTCTCTGTGGTGAGATGGCGACTGATCCGGCGAACCTGCTTGTTCTAATCGGCCTCGGCATCCATCAATTTTCCCTGTCGGCTCCCTTTATACCAAAACTCAAAGAACTGCTGCGTCAAGTCCCCGTCTCTCTGGCCGAGGCGACAGCGCAGAAAATCCTTCAACAGGCAGATAGCGCCAGCATTCGAAAAATCCTCGATGAAGCTTATTCCGATTACCTCAGCTGACAAAAAAACCGGCCAACGGCCGGCTTTCAAGCATACTATTTTATTCTCGGTCAAATCAGCCCATCTTTCTCCAGTTGCTCGACGAGCACTTCCACTAATGTTGTCACGCCTTTGGCAACGTCCTCACCACTTTCAGTTTCAGTCAACGCTGTCCAGACAAGTTTTTCTCCATCCAGAAGATACAAGGAAGTCTCGACATGCGAGACATAGTACTCAACGTCGTAGCTCCTGACGGTCGTATTGCCTGCATAATAATCACCATACCAGCCTCCCGAATATCCGTATGGGCGATAATATCCCCCATCGTAACGGGTGATATCCATAACTCTTTCCCTGTAGGTTTTAACATCCAGTACTTTGGAAACAATGACTGAATCTACGTTGTTTTCATGAGCTCTTTCAAGAATCGCTTCTTTATCGTTCAATTCATCAGCATTGAAAAGAGAGAAGCTCGGCATCGCAGTGATTCCTTTGGACCGCAGTTGTCGTGACAACTCGGCCTCAAACAATTGACGTACGGCACCATTCTTTGTCACACCAAGGATTAGTACGCTTGATACCTTCTCGGTATAGCTGTCTTCTTTCCAGACGTTTTGCAGCTTAGTCCCGGCGCATGCTGACATCAACAGACTCGATATGGCCAGACAAAGAATAAAAGAGCAAAAACGGACTTTCATGATACTGCTCCTTCTCGCACCACTAAAGAAATTGTCTCAATAGCCTCAATCATACCATTCCAGCACCTTAACGCAACGCCCCCAGACAGAGAAAGACCGGATCTAAACCCGGTCTTTCTCTCATCACAAAGTACCATCACGGCTATTCGAGAAGGACCAGCAGATCATCCTGTCCAACCTGAGCACCTTCAGCAAACAGGACCTCCTTTACCACTCCGCCTTTTTTTGCCTTGATATTTGTTTCCATCTTCATCGCCTCGGTGGAAAGGAGAGTATCTCCTTTCTTGACTTCATCTCCCACGGCCACCAGAAGTTTGAAAATCTTGCCCGGCATCGGCGCGCCGATCTGCCTGGAATCATCGGGGTCAGCCTTGACGCTACTCCCTTCCGTTTCGACAGCAAGATCAGCCACTGTAACCTGGCGAGGCTCGCCGTTGAGCTCAAAGTAGATATTCCTGGTCCCATTCTCATGAACGCGACCGATGGCATTCAACTTGACGATCAACGTTTTTCCCGCCTGGATATCGATACTGACCTCATCACCGACGTCCAGCCCATAGAAGAAGACCGGGGTCGGCAGGAATGAAGTATCACTGTATTTCTGGCGATGGCGCAGAAACTCCTCAAGTACCCCTGGGTAAAGAACAGCGGAAAGGACATCCCGTTCTGTCACCTGCTGCCCAAGCTGCTTCTCAAGCTGATCTTTTTTGGCGGCAAAATCGACTGGCTCCAACAACTCGCCCGGACGACAAGTCAAGGGCTGTTCGTCCTTGAGAATGATCTTCTGTAGCTTTTCCGGGAAGCCCCCGTAGGGTTGACCGATCATTCCCTTGAAAAAATCGATAACACCCTGCGGGAAAGACAACTCATGCCCCCGCTCATAGACATCATCCGGCTCCAGATTGTTTTGCACCATGAACATTGCCATGTCGCCCACAATTTTTGAAGATGGAGTCACCTTGACCAGATCACCGAACATATCATTGACCTTGCGGTACATGTCCTTGCACTCTTCCCAGCGATGCCCGAGCCCAAGCCCTTCGACTTGAGGCTTGTAGTTGGAGTATTGTCCTCCTGGAATTTCATGATAGTAAACCTGTGCTGTTCCACTGCGCAGTTCTGACTCGAAAGGAGCATAATAGGTCCGCACCGTCTCCCAGTAATTGGCTAACTTCTGCAGACCCGCCATGTCGATTTTGGGATCCCAGATCGTACCCTCCAGGGTCGAAAGAAGCGCATTCATATTCGGCTGTGCGGTCAAACCGGAGACAGACGAAAGAGCGGCATCGACAATATCAACCCCGGCCTGCGCTGCCATCATCAGCGTTGACCCTCCATTACTTGAAGTGTCATGGGTATGCAGATGGACCGGTATCCCGATTTCATTCTTGAGTGCTTTGACAAGCTTTTCGGCCGCAAATGGCTTGAGTAATCCTGCCATATCTTTAATAGCCAGTATATGAGCCCCCATCGACTCCAACTCTTTGGCCAAATTGACGTAATACTCCAGAGGATATTTGTCCCGCTGAGGGTCAAGGATATCGCCGGTGTAACACATTGACGCCTCACAGACAGCGCCTGACTTGATAACCGCCTCCATAGCGACCTGCATCCCCTTGGTCCAGTTCAGAGAATCGAACACCCGGAAGATATCGATCCCACTCTCTGCGGCCTTGGCGACAAATTCCTGGACCACATTATCGGGATAATTCGTGTAGCCAACGGCGTTCGAGCCGCGCAGCAACATCTGAAAGAGGATATTGGGAATCTTTCCCCGCAGGCGATCAAGTCGTTCCCATGGATCTTCATTGAGAAAGCGCATCGAGACATCGTAAGTAGCTCCACCCCACATCTCCAGGGAGAACAGACCACCACCCAGGTGCGCAGTCGCTTCCGCGATCCGGTCCAGATCAAAAGTCCTGAAACGAGTCGCCATCAATGATTGATGAGCGTCGCGCATGGTCGTATCGGTCAGCAACAGACGCTTCTCTCTGCGCGCCCATTCGGCAAGACCGGCGGCACCTTTTTCACGCAGGATATCCCGGGAGCCGCGAGGATGTTGACTGCCATAAGCGATTTCCGGCATATCGGGCTCACGTAAATCTTTAAACTGCAGAGCCTTCTCCGCGGCAATCCCCGGATAACCATTGACCGTCGTATGTGCGATAAAAGAGAGGATCTTGTTGGCACGGTCCAGTTTCTCACGCATTTCAAAGACTTCGGGGTGCTTGTCGAGGAATGAGGTATCACAGGTCCCTTGCAAAAAGACCGGATGCGTCATCACCTTTTCCAGGAAGCCGATGTTGGTCTTTACACCACGAATCCGAAACTCCTGCAGAGCACGATGCATAGTCCGAGCAGCACAATCGAAGGTCAGACCCCAGGTCGAGATCTTAACCAAAAGGGAATCGTAATGAGGGGTTATTACTGCGCCAGCGTAACCAGCCGCAGCATCAAGACGCACACCGAAACCGGCAGCAGTCCGGTAGGCCTTGATCGTACCGAAATCTGGTGCGAAATTATTCTGAGGATCTTCTGTCGTAATCCGGGATTGAATGGCATAACCCCGCAACTCAATATCTTTCTGACTTTTGATACCGATTTCAGGATCTGAGAGCTTGTAACCTTCGGCGACCCTGATCTGCGCCTGAACCAGATTCCGCAAAGTCACCAACTCGGTCACTGTGTGCTCTACCTGAATCCGCGGATTGACTTCGATGAAATAGAAATTTCCGTCCTTGTCCATCAGAAATTCAATGGTTCCGGCATTGATATAATTGACAGCGCCAGCAATTTTGAGAGCATAAGCACAGAGCTTTTCACGCTTTTTCTTGGTCAGATAGATCGAGGGCGCGATCTCTATAACCTTCTGGTGGCGCCGTTGAATGGAACAGTCACGCTCATAAAAGTGAACCAGGTTTCCATGCTTGTCGCCAATAATCTGAACCTCTACATGCTTCGGATTCTCAATGTATTTTTCCAGAAACACCGCCGCATTGCCAAAGGCGGCCTGCGCTTCCGAGGCTGCAGAACGGAGCCCTTCCAGAAGTTCCTTCCGATTGTTGGCAACTCGCATACCACGCCCACCACCACCAGCACTGGCTTTGACAATAATCGGATAACCTGCCTCTTTGGCAAAAATCAATGCTTCCTCATCGGACTGGATCGGCTTATCCGTGCCAGGGACGATCGGTACGCCTGCCTCAATGGCGACCTCACGGCCTGAGACCTTATCACCCAGGCGACGCTGAATCTCAGGAGTCGGACCGATAAACGCGATCCCCGCCCTTTCACAGGATTCAGCGAAATCTGCATTTTCTGACAAAAAACCGTAACCAGGATGTATTGCGTCCACATCTAACTTGCGAGCCAGATCAATAATTTCATCGATGGCAAGATAGGCGTCAATCGGCCCCTTTCCTTTGCCGATCAGATAGGCCTCATCAGCCTTATATCGATGGAGAGAGAGACGATCCTGCTCAGAATAGATGGCAACAGTAGATATTCCCAATTCGGTGCATGCGCGGAAAATCCGGATCGCTATTTCACCCCGATTGGCCGCCATGATTTTTTTAAATCCCGTTACATTCATGCTTTAAACCTCCTGTCGACTTCAATCAATATCCCAAATTTGATATTTTTTGAGACGACTAAAAATATTTACTTAAAATAAAATTACTGTTTAATTTCAGCATCTTAGAGATTTCTACACTTGATAAATACAAAGATAAAGACATTCTGTCAAGGATAGAATCATGTTTTATTTTTAACAGATATAGCATTACCATCTAGTAAATCCGTGATAAAAAATGAAATAATTATGTAAACACATGCCCTTACCAGCCAAATGATAACTTCTCAAATATGGTACACCTGACAAAAGAAACGTTCTCCACTGAATAAATAATCGAGCGAAAGAACATTCTTTACGACAAGATGAAGAGAAGCAGCTCACTCTGTCTCTTGATCGACCTGTCCGGAAATCTTTTTAATAAAAGGCGCAACAATATCTATCGGCATGGGAAAGAGAATGGTTGAATTTTTCTCAGCCGCGACCTCAGTCAAGGTCTGAAGAAATCGAAGTTGCAAAGCGCCGGATTCCGCAGAAATATTTGAGGCGGCCTTTGCAAGATTAAACGAAGCCTGCAACTCACCTTCGGCATGTATGACCTTGGAACGACGCTCCCTCTCAGCTTCAGCCTGACGGGCCATAGCACGCTGCATTTCTGCCGGAAGGTCCACATGCTTGATCTCAACATTGGAAATTTTTACGCCCCAGGGATCAGTCTGACGATCAAGAAGTTCTTGAAGTTGGAGATTTATCTTATCTCTCTTGGCCAGCAGATCATCCAGTTCAACCTGTCCCAGGATACTTCTCAGCGATGTCTGAGCCAGTTGGCTTGTAGCGTAGAGGAAATCTTCAACCTCAATCAAGGCCTTGTCAGGATGAACAACTCTGAAATAGAGAACCGCGTTAACTTTGATCGAAACATTATCGCGAGTAATAATGTCCTGCGGGGGTACGTCCATGGCGACTGTGCGCATACTGACTTTGACCAGTCTGTCGATGATCGGAATAATGAACTTCAAACCGGGACTCTTGACTCCAACAAATCGTCCCAGACGAAAAACAACACCCCGCTCGTATTCAATCAGAATTCTGACAGACAAAGAGACAAACAGGACAAAAAACAGAAATGAGACGATCCAGAACAGGTATTCCTCCAATCCAAACATCTTCACCTCCCCTTCCCCACACAGAACCTATTCGGCTTCAGGGCTGTGGAGCTCAACCCGTAACTGAAGCCCGCGATCAACCTGCAGCACCCTGATCTGTTGGCCCGCCTCAACAAACTCAGAAGATGTCGCCTGCCAATACTCACCATGGACGAAAACCTTCCCCGATTCGTTGATATCACTCACCGCGACGCCAACATCCCCGACCATCCCCTCACCACCTGATATCGACGGACTACGTTGAGCTCTGATAATCATCCATCCGGCAAAGAGGAAAAATGCAGAACAAGAGGTGACGGTCGCAGCAATCACAGCTTTGGAAATCTGCAAATAAGGTTCACTGCTGTCGATCAAGATCAGCGACCCGATCGACATCGACACAATTCCACCAACGCTGAGCATCCCGTAGGAGACAATTTTGACTTCAAGTATAAACAGAACAAGTGCGAGTAAAATAAGCAGAATACCGACATAATTGACCGGCAGAGTCTGCAGTGCGAAAAATGCCAGCAGCAGGGAAATGGATCCGACCGCTCCCGGAAGGATCGCCCCCGGTTGCGAAATTTCGAAAAAAAGACCGAGCATACCCAGCATCATCAACAGATAAGCGACATTCGGATTACTGATCGCATTCAATATCTTCTGGCGCCAGTTCATCTCTACGGAATACACCACAGCAGACTGCAGGTCTGCGCGAAGAACCTTGCCTCCTCGCAGATACTTCTTGTCGTGCAAACTACGCAGCAGTATCAAAATATCGTCGGTAACCAGATCGATCACCTTGAAATCAAGAGCATCAAGCGCTGAAGTCGAGAGACTGTCTCTCACAATCTGCTCTGCCCACTCCTGGTTGCGCCCTCTCTGCTGTGCCAGACTCTGAGCATAGGCGACTGCATCGTTGACAACCTTTGCCTTCATTGTCTCATCCATACCGGCGCCAGGGCTGATCGAAACAGGATGGGCTGCTCCTATATTCGTCCCCGGCGCCATGACCACAAAGTCTGCCGCCAGTGCGATCAAAGCTCCCGCCGAGGCAGCACGCGCGCCTGCAGGTGAAACATAAACTATGACGGGTATTTGAGAGCGCAGCTCAGCTTGTATGATCTCGCGCATCGCAGTATCGAGGCCACCAGGAGTATCAACCCGCAACAGAACGGCTGCTTCACCTTGCCGGTTGGCAAGATCGATATGTTCGACAATGAATGTTGACATGACAGGATTTACGGATGACTGCAGATCGACCAGACGCACCCTTCCGCTGCCAGGAAGCTGAGGCTCCTCGGCCATCAGGGAAGAGAAACAGAAGCCAATGATCAAGGATAGCACTGAAACAAGTCTCATTTATTTAGCTTATCTCGCTACCCGGCGCTGTCAATCACCACAACGTTCTGATGAAAAAACTTGCTCTTCGGTTTGAGCCCATGATATTTTCGTCAATGATCTGACGCCTGAAGGCATGAGGAGTTTATGGCTGCTACGGACAGGATATTGCTTATTGACGACGAGGAGTCGAGCTGCAAAGCTCTCTCACTTCTTTTACTCAATGACGGTTATCGGGTTGAAATCGCACGCAGCGGTGAAGAGGCTTTTGAAATGCTCTCAAAGCAGTCCTTTGATCTGGTTATCAGCGATCTCTTCCTGCCTGGTGTTAATGGTATCGAGGTTCTTAAAAAGACCAAAGAATCCTTCCCCTCCACCTGCTTCATCATGATCACCGGAAACGCTTCAGCCGAAACAGCCGTAGAGGCGATGAAGGAAGGGGCGTTTGATTACATCACTAAACCATTCAATTTTGAAAAACTGAAATTACAGGTCGCCAAAGCGTTGGAAAAAAGTCTGTTGATGGCTGAGAATCTTTATCTGCGTCAGCAACTTCGTGGGAAATATAAATTCGACAAAATTATCGGCAGTAGCCTGCCGATGCAGAAGGTTTTTTCCCGCATGGAGAAAGTCATCGACACCGACTCCACCATCCTTATCCTGGGCGCATCAGGCACAGGAAAAGAACTTGTCGCCAAGGCGATCCATTACAACGGTCCGCGCAAAGACAAACCGTTCGTTGCAATTAACTGCGGCGCCATCCCAGCGGACCTTCTTGAGTCGGAACTGTTCGGCCACGTCAAGGGCGCTTTCACCAGCGCAATTGCAGACAAACCTGGTAAATTCGAGATCGCCAACGGCGGCACGATCTTCCTCGACGAAATTGGCAACATGCCCCTGCAACTCCAGATGAAACTACTGCGCGTGCTACAGGAGCATGAATTTGAAAGAGTTGGTTCAAGTAAAAAAACCAAAATTGATGTCCGCCTGATCTCGGCGACAAACTCTGATTTGGTTGAAGAGATCAGAAAAGGAACGTTCCGTGAAGATCTCTACTATCGCCTCAATGTCATCCCGATCATTCTTCCCCCGCTGAAAGAACGCCGCGGCGACATCCCCTTGTTAGCAAACTTCTTTCTGGGAAAGATCTGCCGCGAACTGGATACGCCGGCGATGGTGTTCAGTCAGGAGGCCATGGCTGCCATTGAATCCTATGAGTGGCCGGGCAATGTCCGTGAAATGGAAAACCTGATAGAGCGCACCGTTACCCTGACCGATGGAACGATTATCATGCCATCGGATCTGCCGCCCGACATCAGTCAGAACTTGCAAAAGTTTCCAATCTTGTCGCCTACTATTCCACCAGACGGGACTGACATGAACCAGGTCATAGCTGAGATCGAACAACAGATGATCAGGCAGGCGCTGAAACTTGGAAATGGCGTCAAAGCTCGTGCTGCAGATCTATTGGGGATAAACCGGACGACACTGGTTGAAAAGATCAAACGACTAGGGATGGAGATATAAGGCTTATTGATTTAAACAAAAAAGGAGGCCGTATCGATGCCGATATGGACCTCCTTTCCGTATTCTACAGGTGTAAGCTCTCTCTATTTTTTTGTTTTCTCAAACTTTTTTCTCTCATTCGCATCAAGATATTTCTTGCGCAAACGGATCGACTTCGGAGTCACTTCAACCAGTTCATCGTCGTTAATGTATTCCAGAGCCTGTTCGAGAGAGAGAATGCGGGGTGGTGTCAAGCGGATCGACTCATCAGTACCAGAAGATCGAACGTTGGTCAGCTTCTTTCCTCTGCTGGCGTTGACGACCAGGTCGTTCTCTTTGGCATTCTGACCCAGAATCATCCCCTCATAGAACTTGACGCCAGGCCCGACAAAAAGAATGCCCCTTTCCTGCAGGTTATAAAGCGAATAAGCAACTGTTTCAGCCGTTTCCATGGCAATCAGAACACCATTTTTGCGGCCCTCGATTGGTCCCTTATAGGGCGCGTAACTTTCGAAGGTATGGTTCATGACCCCGGTCCCACGCGTATCGGTCAGAAACTCTGTACGGAAACCGATCAGCCCACGAGATGGAACAACGAACTCAAGACGGTTAGTTCCCTCCATCGTCTGCATTGAAACCATCTCGGCTTTACGGGTCCCCAGTTTTTCGATTACTGTCCCTTGAAACTCCTCGGGCACATCAATGGTCAGGTACTCCATCGGTTCGCACTGAACACCGTCAATTTCACGGAAGATAACCTCGGGCTTGGAAACTGCGAGTTCAAATCCTTCCCTGCGCATGGTCTCGATCAAAATGGAAAGATGAAGCTCTCCACGCCCTGACACCTTAAAGGTATCGGTACTGTCGGTATCTTCAACCCGCAAAGAAACATTGGTCCGCAGCTCTTTTGTCAATCGTTCGCGAATATTCCGTGAAGTGACGAGCTTGCCTTCAAGCCCGGCAAAGGGCGACGAGTTGACGATAAAGTTCATCGACAGGGTCGGCTCATCAATAGCAACATAGGGCAACGCCTGGGGATTTTCGACGTCGGCCAGAGTTTCGCTGATGCCCAGTTCGTCAAAACCGGCAATGGTGACGATATCACCTGCCATCGCCTCCTTGATTTCAATCTGTTGCAACCCCTGATATCCAAGTAGCTTACTGATCCGGCCGGTTGTTATTTTTCCTGAACAATCGATTCTGGCTACTGTTTCACCGGACCGCACAGAGCCGTTGAATATTTTCCCGGTTGCTGTCCGACCGATAAATTTATTGTAATCGATATTGGTGACCAACATCTGAAAAGGTGCGTCGGGATCGACCTGAGGCGGGTCGACCCGTTCACTGATCATTTCAAAGAGCGGTTCAAGATTGTCGGACTCATCAGCCAGTTCACGTTTGGCAATTCCCAGCTTTGCGCTGGCATAAACGATTGGGAAATCGAGTTGATCTTCGTTGGCGTTCAGTTCACAAAACAGATCGAAGACCATATCAACAACTGCCTCAGGTCTGGCGCCGGGACGGTCGATTTTGTTAATAACAACTATCGGCTTGATACCGAGATCGAGAGACTTCTTCAAAACAAATCGGGTCTGAGGCATCGGACCATCAAACGCATCAACCAGCAATAGAACTGAATCGACCATCTTCAGAATCCGCTCGACTTCACCACCGAAGTCGGCGTGCCCAGGTGTGTCAACGATATTGATCTTCAATCCGCCATGGTGGACTGACAGGTTTTTAGAGAGAATGGTTATTCCGCGTTCCTTCTCAAGGTCGTTACTGTCCATCACTCGTTCGGTGATTACCTGATGCTCGCGGAACACACCGGACTGAACAAGCATGGCATCGACCAGAGTCGTTTTCCCGTGATCAACGTGCGCAATGATTGCGATATTACGAATTTTTTCCGACATAAAAGATAAACCCCTTAAATATGGTTATTTTACAGAGCCGGGGATTATGTCAAAAACCCTCTGTCGTGCCAAGCAAAAAGCACGCGAAGGCGTATTTTCATCAGCTGTATTTTATAAATTATGAGAACCTTTATCCGAGAGACTACGTCAAATGATGTGTCGGCAATACGTCAAAAAACTTTCACTGAAGGCAATAGGACACACAAATAGTGACTATAAATTAGCCGTTTAGGCTTTTCTTAGAAAAAATACATCAAACATTCCAGCAAGTTAAATGCATCAGCAGGAATATCTCTGAAAATTGGCAAAGAATTTGCTGATTGATGGATAAGTTTATTGCGATGTCAGTAATAATCCAGGAGCACCTTGCGATAAAATTTGGGCCTTTGGTCCTCAAAACCAAATCGGTTATTTAACATTCTGCTCAGAGCAAACCATGGGTGACCATGGGACGCAGAGCCACGGGACTATTTTGTCAGTCAGCCGGGTCGCCAGAAGTCTTTGTACTTTGGGCGGCTTTTTTTGTTTTCACACTTAACCTTAGAAAACCATGTCCAGAAAGGACACAGAGGATTCGAAATGAGCAACAACAACACTATGCATATCAACACGATCGGAAAGATTAAAATCGGATTTGTGTTTCTATTCATTCTCACCCTGACAACACTGATGACTGCGTGCGGATCAGATGTCGGAGAGTTCTCAGGATCGAACGGAAGTGTAATAGGTGGAGGGATAGGAAGTGAAGTTCCTGCAACGGGTGGTGACGCAGAAAGTGAAGTTCCTGCAATTACTCTGGCCTGGGACGAATCTTCTGATCAAAACATAGCGGGTTATAAAGTCTATTACAATTCAGGGGAAGCAACCTTCCCTCCAGGTGTTTTTGGCGCAAACGAGGGGACTTCGCCGATCGACGTTGGGAATAGCACAACGGCAACCATATCAGGGCTATCGGAAGCAGAGCTTTATTATGTTACTGTGACAGCATATGATTCATCGGGCAACGAAAGTACATTTTCAAATATTGTATCTACCTACCCCAACTAAAATACACTTCATCCACAACAACAAACTGAATCTCGTTTCCATTACACAAGGCACTTCATTGATGAGTCATCAAAAGAAGATGGATATGACGATATAAAAGCAACAAAAGAAGACTTCTGCTCAGAGCAAACCTAGGAAAACCTTGGGGCGCAGAGCTTCGGAGCTAAAGAGGCACTGGATTCATGGAGAAGCCAGCCTCCATGCTAGCCGGGCCGCCAGATGGATTTAAATATCAATCACTGGTGGCCTTTTTTTGATTGATCGAAAAAGTAGTGTCTGGCCAAGGCGTTAATCTCTTCCAGGGAGCCTCCCCGGGACTGACTGGACAGATTAGCGTCACATGATAGATTATGAGAAACTCCGGGGAACGCAATTTTTCTGCGATAAAAGACAGAAAAACCTTGCGATCACGAGGTGGCAAAAATGACAGAAAATGATTTCAACTCTATGGCAGAAAAAAGAGACAATAGGCTAGCCATGTTTTTCAGCTTGATGTTCATTGGAGCGTTGCTCTCTTTGATCATGGCGACAACAGCATCGGCGACAGTATTCAAGAGTGACCATTTTGACAGCCGTCCGGATTGGGATGGATGCAGCGACCCGCCCTCCGGTTGGTCCACATATTTCTGGAACTCCAACTACTGTAATAAAGTCCAAATCAGCGGCGACTGGGATGATGCTCATGGCAGTAACGGAAAGTCGGTCCGAATCACATGGCCCAGTTCAATTCTGGAACTCGGGATGACAACCTATAACGTATCTGGTGCAAGCCACGTCTGGACCGGTTTCTGGTGGCGCCACGACGCGGGCTACAGCATGGGTGCAGACAATCAGGATAAATGGATCTACTTTAATGAAGTGAGCGGTGTCAGGAATATGCTGTCACATAAAAACAACACCCTCTGCTTCTTTGACGGCAGTAGTTACGACCTCTGCGTGCAGACCGGCAACTCTCCGGATACTCATCCCAATACGGGTTCATCCAGCTGGATCAATGATACAGCCTGGCACTATTACACCATCCTCGCGGATCCGGCAAACGATGACATCAGGGTCTGGCGAGACGGAACTGAGCTTAAATGGAACGGGGACAATCTGAATGCCGGTTGGGCTGGCAATAAATTTGACAGCGGCTACATGACCTGGGGTTACCAGAGCCGAAGTGGCTGGGGGGGGCATGTTTCCTACTTTGACGACATTATTGCCGCGACAACCAAAGCAGAAGTCGATGAGTTTCTTGGTGCATCCGGGACAACACCCACTCCGTCGCCATCCAATACCCCGCCGATCGCGAATGCGGGAAATGGCTTAACATTATCAGACATCAATGGTGATGGTTTTGAGCAGATTCAGCTGGATGGTACCAATTCAAACGATTCAGATGGGTCTATTGTCCTTTATGAATGGAAGGAAGGTGCCACAACATTAACCAATACAGCAAATGCTGCAGTTAATGTTCCTGTCGGCAACCACGTATTTACACTGACGGTTACGGATAATGAAGGCGCCCAGACATCCGACACCGTAGCGGTATCGGTCCTTGCGGGAACTTCAGGTGGCGGAGGGAATGGCGGAGACCCAAGTGGAGAGGTCCTGCTTCAGGAGTCTTTTGATGACTCAGCGACAGCCAGCAGGGGCTGGTATGATGCGGGAGCTGCATCCCCCGTCATTGTGACAGATGCTCAAAGAGGTAAAGTTCTCGAATATTCTTATTCGAGTGGAGCAAGCACTCCTTCCACCGGAGCCATGCGTCAGCTGTTCACCGACACGGATGAAATCACCCTCTCCTATTACGTCAAATATCAATCGGACTGGTCCTGGGTGTCTGGCGATTCAGGCCCACATGAATTCTACCTGCTGACAAACCTTGACCATTCATGGAAAGGTCCTGCGGAATCCCATGGCACAACCTACATTGAAATGCATCAAGGGTGGCAACGGCTGGGATTTCAAGATGCGCTTAACATTGATCAATCAAAAATCGGTTCCAACCTGGCAAACCTGACCGAACAACGTGGAGTTTTCGGCTGTAACGGAACGTCAGACCAATATCCGGACGGCATCTGCTGGGGCGATACTGGTGCTAAAATCAATGGGAAGCTCTGGGATGTAGACATGGCTCCGATTCAGAATGATCAGTGGCATCAGGTTAAGGTCCACCTCAAAATGAACTCGATTACAAACGGCGTCGGAAACGCTGACGGAGTGATGGAATACTGGATCGACGGGCAACAGAAAATGTCACTCAACAACATCTTGATCCGCACCGGCGCGAACCCGAACATGAAGTGGAACCAACTTATGATCGCCCCTTACTTTCATAATGGGACCCCGAAAGCACAGAAATTCTGGATTGATGACCTGGTAATCAGCAATACAGTTGGGGCATCAACACCTCCACCAGAACCAACACCGGAACCGACCCCCCTGGCAGCACCTACAGGTTTACGAATCCTGCAATAGGACTGACTCATCCCTATCAAGTTTTGGGGGGCTTAATAAGCCCCCCAAAACTTGATAACACCACAAAACAATCAACCCTGCAAACGTGAATAAAGCTCCTGAAGGGTTTCAATCCATCGTTCAACATTATAGTCTTCTCGAATGGTTTCTTTTGCCGCCATTATTCTTTGATGCGTCCCTTTTTGATCCTCCAAAGACCGGCAGATGACGGACGCCAGCAGATCAGGGTCCCCGGCTGGAACAAGCAGACCATTAACACCATCCTCTACAACTTCGGGAACGCCACCTACGGCACTGGCAACAACAGGCACACCAGCAGACATCGCCTCCAGCAGGGACAGGGGGACCCCTTCATCAAGAGATGGCAAAACATACAGGCTCAGTACCTGAAACAGGGTTTCAGGGCAATCCACAAAACCCAGGAATTTGACCTGAGATGAAATCCCCAACCTCTCGGCCATCTCAACCATCAGGCTATATTCAGGCCCTTCTCCCGCTATCAGAAATTGAATATTGGAATGTGACTGAAGAACCGTGGCCGCAGCAGAAATAAAAAACTCCCCCCCTTTTACGGGTTCCAGTCGTCCGACAAAACCGACATATATGGAATCGGGTAAAAGAGAATATTGCTGAACAAAAGAAGATCTATCGAAGCCGGGTTTTGTTTTAGTGAAGGGAACATTTCTGAGAGTCACCAGACGTGAAGAGCTAACTTTGGAGCAGAGCAAAACTCTTTCTATTTGGCCTGAAACCGCAACAACTCGATCAAAACGTTTGAGAAGAAACATGTTCACCCGATTGAAAATCTGAGTGGTTTTTCTCCGTGAGTGAAGCCAGCCATGAATCGTTGCAACAACAGGGATTGCGAATCGACGTGCCAGCAGAAAACCAAGAATGTTCGTTTTATATCCATGTGAATGAATTACGTCAGGCTTAAATTCAACAATTATTTGATGAAGTCGCAACAACTGCCTGACATCATACGGACTGTTAATTTCGACGGGATACAAGTTGGCACCACGTTGGCTGGCTTCATTATAAAAAGCATTGAATTGTTCCCTTGAGTCAACAAATGCAGCAATTGCGACATCGAAACGTCTGGAATCAATCGTATCTACGATAGTCAGCAGAAGCTTTTCGGCCCCTCCTATTTTAGGCGAAGCGATGATGTGTAAAATTTTCATTTTCGGGATGCCATGCCTTGAGTTGTTATTTTTTTGCAGATCAGACTTTTTCATAACTTTCCACGAAGACATGAAGATTGGATTATTTTTTTAGATAGTTTTTAGTTTTCCGGAACAAATCATTGCTCACATTGATTAACGACCTGAATGAGTCCAACTCCGTTGTTTCGAGGATCTTCTCTCTTTTCAATTCGAACAGCTGTGTATATTTACTGTTACTCAGGATATTGCCAAAGCACACACTACAATCGTAACCGGCATTCGTCGCAGCCAACTTGACACGCTCATCAAACATCCCGAAGGGATAGGCAAGTGGCGAAAATTTTGTTTTAAGCAGATCATTCAAATATTTTTTCGATTCGTTCAATTCGTAATTAAGTGCTTTATCCGAGGTTTGAGTCAAGTCGACGTGAGACATCGTATGTGACCCGTAGGAAATTCCTGATCGCATAGAACTCTTCATTTCAGAATGGGTCAAAATTTCAAAGTCCGGCCTCGGTTGTTTATAAGAGAAGCAATCAATGCCCCCCACGTAATCAAACGGGACAAATACTGTCGCGGGGAACTGATACTTTTCAAGCAATGGAAAAACATGATCCTGCAACCCCCTGAAACCATCATCAAATGTTATGACGATGGTTTTATTCCGGATTCGACCAGTCCTTACTTCCAGACAACCCTGCTCCAGTGAAACAACGCGATATCCTTCATCGGACAGGACCTGCATCTGCTGTGTGAACATCTGCGTACTGATTTCGAAGGGATCTCTGCTTTGCTTCGCTACCGAGTGATACGCAAGAATTTTAAAGCGTGGGGAGAGAAGACCCAATGCCGCAGAGAGCACTCTATTTCCACCAAAGCTGGAATGCCTGATCATGTATCTACCTGTTCCCCTGATCCGGAAAGGCTTTCTTTCTGGTAAATTCGCCCAACAAGAACAGAACAGGCGACAAGTGCCATAAAAAGAGATGAGTATGCCTGTGAAAGAAAGAGCGCACAAAACAAGAAGACACAAAAACTTGAGATCGACACGTTTGCTAAAATTCGGAGATGATCCTTCCCTTCATCTTCAACACAGTGCTTTCGCACCCGATTTAGTTGCCCAAGTGACGTACGTATAATCATTAAAAAAAAGACCAACCCTGCAAAACCCAGCTCTGCGGCAACAACCAGGTAGCTATTATGAGCTGCCTTCCAGGCTCTGTCATATTCATTCCCAACCTCTTCAAACTGCCCCCCCTGCAACATCCTGCCATACGCAGAGATAAAGGTTCCAGGACCGGTTCCGGTCAACGGGTTCTCGACTGCGATTTGCAAACCTCTCTCCCAGACCAGAGTACGGCCAGATCCGGTCTGACCTTCCTCAAAGGTGGTTTTAATCCGGTCCCAATAGAAATTACCAGCGAAGAGTGTGAAGACAAAAAAAACACTGAAGAGAACGATAAATTTACGAAAAGCTGTGCTCTGGGATGAGGGGCTGAGAATCAGGTAAAAAAAGCCGTTAAGAAGCAGCGCGATAAACCCCATCCTCGATTGGGTCGCGATCACAGTGATGACACCCAGGATGATCGCACTCAGCGTGAAAAGCTTAACTCTGCCCGTCTTATTATGCAAAAGGTACAAAAGAAAAGGAAAAGAACAACTGACAAACATCGCCATATCGTTCGGGTCATAAAAAGTTCCAATGGAAACGCGATCTGAACCAATTCCGCCTGCCACAATTGGAAGACACAAGGTTAGCACCGAG
>DATFMC010000002.1:0-18244 GCA_035267105.1 Geopsychrobacteraceae bacterium | reverse complement strand
CCTATTCTCTTGGTTGATGATGACCTTCTGGTCCTGGAATCATTACTATTACTGCTTGATGCTTATGGTTATCAGGTGGTAACCGCCCAGAACGGTGTTGAAGCTCTCGAACTGCTGGAAAAGCAAAAAGTTCAAGCCGTGATTTCCGACATCCGTATGCCGCTGATGGGAGGAATTGAACTGGCCAAACACCTTCGCGATCGGCATCCTGATCTTCCGGTCTTGATCATCACCGCCAATGCCGATATCGAAACCGCTATTGATGCCTTGCAACTGGGCGTCTTCGACTTCATCCTCAAACCGGTCAACACCGTTAACTTGTTGCATTCGTTGAACAAAGCGGTAGAGTTTCAGGCGATGAAAAACCTGGAAAGAAACTACAAAGAAGAGCTTGAGACGGAGGTCCGACGGAAAACCGAAGAACTGCATGATTTGACGCGGGAAATCATCAAGCGCCTGACGGTGGTTGCCGAATACCGTGACAACGATACAGGTTTTCATATTTCACGGGTTGCCCGACTGACCGGGATTCTGGCGTCCGGATTGAACTTACCTGCCAAGAAGATTGAGACGATCTGCCTGGCCAGTTCATTACATGATATCGGCAAAGTCGCCATTCCGGACCGGATTCTTCTGAAGCCGGGACCGCTGACGTCGGAAGAATTTGACATCATCAAAACCCATACCACGGTCGGTGCAAAAATGCTCGAACACTCGTCCCATGAAGTGATTCGTGTGGCTCGATCAATTACTCTGAATCATCATGAGCGGTGGGATGGTAGCGGTTACCCTCAGGGATTGGTCGGTGACAAGGCCCCACTTGAAGGGCGCATTGTCATGCTGGCCGACCAGTACGACGCACTACGTGCTCAACGCCCCTACAAGGAGGCATTCAGCCATGAAAAAGCCTGCCGGATAATCCTCAAGGGGGACGATAGAACATCACCTTCCCATTTTGACCCGCAAATCCTGGCCGCCTTCAAAGTAAAAGCACCTGACATTGAACAGTTGTGGGAGCGTACAAATGAAGTAGCGCCTGACCAGCAACCGGGGAGAAATGCTCTTGCCGGACAGCTCGGTGAGCCTCTGAACAGGGTTGCAACAGATGAATCTGCTTGCCTTTGAATTCAAAACCTAACCTGCAAGGAATTTATAGATGTCGACAAAAATTTTAGCAATTGATGATGACCCTGGGATCCTCGCCCTGCTCGAAACAATCTTTGAGGATCACAATCTTGAAATGCTGCAGGCCAACAACAGCCAGACCGGTCTGAACATGATTCGGGAAAATCGACCCAATGTCGCTATCGTCGACATTATATTGCCGGGCATATCTGGATTGAAACTGCTTAGGGAGATAAAAGCAATCGACAGTGGGATTTCCGTAATCATGATGACCGGGCACGATTCCACCAGCAATGCCATTGAGGCGATGCAATTCGGTGCTTTCGATTATATAACCAAGCCATTCGATATCTCAAAATTGCAGGAAACTGTCGACAAAGCCATTGCTTCAAACCTTCTCAGCCGAAAAGTCCGGATTGCAGAAAAAGAGAAAGAGCTGGTCAAACCAACTACCAATGAAGACCTCATGATCGGTTCTTCTCCGGAAATGGTAGAAATCTGGAAAATGGTCGGCAAGGTCGCTAACTCCGATGCGACAGTACTGATCACCGGTGAAAGCGGAACCGGCAAGGAACTTCTGGCCAGGGCGATTTATAATCATTCAGATCGAAAGAACAAACCTTTTATGGCCGTCAACTGCGCTGCGCTCCCTGAAAAAATTCTCGAAAGCGAACTGTTCGGTCACGAGCGAGGTGCCTTCACCGACGCGCATGCACGCAGGATCGGCAAATTCGAGCAGTGCCATGGCGGGACCCTGTTTCTCGATGAAATTTCTGAGCTAAGCCTCGCCAGCCAGGGAAAGCTGCTGAGAGTCCTTGAAGATCAGTCGTTTATGCGGGTGGGGGGCAATCAGGAGATCAAGGTCGACGTCCGCATCATCGCTGCAACCAATCGCAGCCTGATTAACGAAGTCAAAGCCCAAAAGTTTCGTCTGGACCTTTTTTACCGCATTCGCATCATCACCTTCTTCCTTCCTCCGTTGCGGGAACGTTCCAGCGATATCCACCTGCTGATTGATCTCTTCATTCAGCAGAACGCTGAAAAATCAAATAAAAAAATCTTCGGCATTGCTCCTGAAGCACGGAACTACCTCACAGCCTACAACTGGCAAGGCAATATTCGCGAGCTGAAAAATGCCATGCGCGCAGCGACTGTTTACGCAAAGAGTGAAGTGCTACAGCTGGAAGATTTTTACCACCTGGATAACCAGGATACCCAACACGCGCAACTCATGAACGATTACAGAGAACAGATCAAAAACCTGCTCAACCGTCATTTTTCAGAACTCTGCCGGACCCGATCGGGTGATATCCACACCCTGCTCACCGAAGAGCTTGAAAAGAATCTGGCATCTCTGGCAATGTCCCATTGTCAGGACAATCAGGTGGCGTCTGCCAAGTTACTGGGCGTCAGCAGAAATACGCTCCGCAAGTGGCTGGGAATTCAGTAGAATTAATATCAGAAAACGCCCTTATTGATCTGTGAATCCACCGCTGGTTGTGGGTGGATTCACAGATGTATCTCAACGAAGATCCCTGCATTGTGACTACCATACCGGAATCAAGCGCCCAACCGACAGATATTCCCTGATTGAGTTCAAATCATCGAGCGTCAGATCAAGAAAGCACAACCCCATACCGGTCGGCAGGTTCTGATTGACCTGTTCAATCGGCCCGTTGACCCAGACAACTTTTGCCTGACAAGACACAGAAGTGGCTTGATTCGGCAGGATAAATTCAACGGCAAGCTCAGTGTCGACGGGCAGGACATTGGCTGACGCAAGAAAAAGCCCTCCCATGCTCAAGTTGACACAATAGTCGACGAGATTGACCTGCATGTTAGTCCCGTAGCGAATCTTTAAATTGGCCACGTTAAAACGTTGGTTGCTGCGGGTATCTATCTTGAGATATTTTCTTGCCATTGCAACCAGCAGAGAAGGGTTGATCGGCTTGAGCATAATATCATCACAGCCGGCCTCCCAACAATTCTGAAAATCCTCTTCCTCTCCACCAGTCGTTATCATGACAACCGGGATCTTTAAAGAGTTGCATTTTTCTTTTATAATGCGACAACATTCGTCGCCGTTCATGTCCCCCATGAAAAAATCCAGAAACACCAAATCCGGATGCTCGGATTCGACGAGTCGGAGCGCATCGACTCCATTGTGGGCTGTCAGGATATCAACATCTTCCAGCCTTTCCAACGTCGAGCGCTGAATTTCAATAAACAGATCAACATCATCAACCAGCAGAATTTTTTTCGACTGTTTCTGAAATAGCTCCGGTTTTATTGCCATGGTATCCACTCTTTTCATGATCCCCATCTCTGCGTCCATATTCGCGCTCACATTTGTTCTCAAAGTCATTTCCATTTTGTTCCTCCTTAAAAGGCCTGTATCGATAGCCAGGCGTTTAGATCGTGCGTCCCTGGTTGTGAATCCCGATCGAGAATGACCCGAAAATCGAGATCCCGAGTGATATGATTTGCATATTTTTCATTTTCAGTCAGAGCAATTTTCAGCGTATTATCGAACCTGTTTTCGCCGCTGATACTTGCGACGATCTGCTCGCCATCGGAAGAAACCAAAGTCAGGATCAGCACGGAAACATTGGTTTCAACATCTACTGTGGCGGAAGACAGAATATCGATATAATTTCGCTCGATATCATCTGGAGAAACTGTATAATTCTTCTGATTCTGCCTGATATCCATATTGACCCAGGGCAGCACAGTTGCCGAAACAAGGACGGTAGCGCTCGATGCATTGAGGCTCCCTACCGAGATCAGCAGGAGAATCAATACCAACGAAATTGTGCGGTAAACTTGACTTCGTATCATGCCGTCTCCTCCCTTGCTCATCTATATGGCAAAAGACAGGCCAATTCTCAAAACAAGCATAACCTTCTGTTTTTATTAGACATTACAGGAAGAACCACTTCCCTACGCTGTTCAACGCATGAACAGTTTCAGACGCAGACAGGAAAAGACCCTACAAACCCTTATGGGTTGGGTAATCCCGAATGTTCAGGCTTTGCACAGCGGTGTTTCTTTGCGTATGAGATGAGGGTGATGCAACATGGGAAAGCGGGGAGCTTTCAGAAAAATACTTGTAAATAGTATGGATGGCCTCTATTCATAATATTGAACTTACATATATCAACACGATACTTCACGTATGAGGCGATTTGAGGTCCTATGACAAAAACAAAAAACGTCCTTCTTATTATCGGCTACCTGCTGGGTGCGCCATTGGGGGGAATTGCGTGTGCAGCAGAGTCGATCCCGGCAACCTCAGTAGAGTCGGCAATTACAGCCCGTCAACAGTCGGAAGCCAGGGCTGAAAGCACGCGCTTCTCTCTGCTCCCTTACAAACAGAACTACATCCTGCCGATAACCTATAACAAGACCCCAAACCGAAGAGTCTACGCAGATTTGGGCGAAGATCCCGATGATGTCGAACTGAAATTTCAACTGAGTTTTAAGGTTCCATTGGTAAAGGGATTAATTGCAGGATATGGAGATCTTTTTGCCGGGTACACCCAGCAATCTTTCTGGCAGGCTTATAACAGCTCGCAATCCTCCCCGTTCCGGGAAACCAACTACGAACCGGAACTGGTGGCAAACTTCCCGGTGGATTATTCCCTGTTCGGTCTGCGCAGCCGCTTTATCTCCTTTGCCCTGTCTCATCAATCGAACGGACGCAGTGCCGACCTGTCCCGTAGCTGGAACCGGGTTTACGCGCTGGCTGCTTTCGAGCGCGGGAATTTTTACTGCGCCGTCAGACCCTGGTATCGCATCCCGGAGAGCGCAAGTGACGACGACAATCCGGATATCGAAAAATACTTCGGTTATGGCGAACTTTACGCTCTATATTTGCACAAAGAGCACCGCTTTGGTCTGATGCTGCGCAACAACCTGCGCCAGGATAATCGCGGTGCGCTTCTGCTTGACTGGAGCTTTCCCATCCCCGGGAATAACCTGCACGGCTACCTGCAAATTTTCAGCGGCTATGGAGAGAGCCTGATCGACTACAACCATTCCAATAATCGAATCGGAATAGGGATTCTGGTCAGCAACTGGCTTTAGTCGGCGTCAGTTCTTCCCCTGGCGTCAAACCCTTAACACAGGGAAAAAGTAGGCAACAGGCCAGCTCTCAAGCTGATAGCCATGATCAACAATGCCGTTGACAAGCAACTCTGAAAGCTGGTATCTCTTGCAGAGAACACCTCGAAGAGGCAAAGTCGGAGAAATCCGATGACGCAAAGCCACGGGTCCTCAGCCGCAGCTATGAGCAAGGATCGCCGGGTTACCGAAGGAAACCATATGCAAGTATTGGATGGTTCAAACCTCCTTCAAGCGCCAATCTTCGGAATCGAGATTGGCGTTCTGCATGATGAAAGGAGGTTTGGATGAAGCTCTTCAGCCTCAGGACCAAAACGATCTGCATCGTTTCCTTGACGATGGCCACGACTCTCTGCGTCATGTCTTTCATCGCCTTCCGCTATTTCGAAAATGAATTTCGAAAAACCGTCGCCCAGCACCAGTTTTCAATGGTTTCAGCCATTGCCGAGCAGCTCGACAATAAGATCGCAACTGCGCAAGAGGCGATTAATGCCGTAGCCCGGACGCTCGATCCTGATTTCTTAACCTCTCCAAAAAAAACTGAAGTCTATCTACAACGCCAGTCGGTGGCCCTGACAATTTTCGACAATGGACTTTTCCTGTTTTCCATGTCCGGAAAAATTCTGGCGGGAACCCTGGTTGAACCTCAGATGAGGGAACAAACCTTTCTCCACCGTGAGTATTTTCAGCAGACCGTCCGCACCGGAAAACCCTACATTTCAGAACCCTTTACCTCCGTACAAAAGCATAACCATCAGATAATCATGCTGACCACCCCGATAATCGATGAAACCGGTGTCACCAGGGCAATTCTGGCGGGAAGTCTCGACTTGTCGAAAAAGAATTTCTTCGGTGCGCTGGCTGACTTGCGAATCGGCAATAATGGCCGACTCTCTCTTTTGAGTCGGGACGGGACTCTCATCTTTCATCCCAACCGCGATCTCCTCTTGGACAAGATTAACCAAGACGACGCTGGCCCACTGCTGATGAGTGTTTTCGCTGGGTTTGAAGGGAGTGGTGAACATGTCGATCCCCAGGGATTACCCCTACTCAGTTCCTTCAAGCGGCTTGGAACCACCGGATGGGTTCTTGCTTCAGATTTTCCAAAATCCGAAGCCGATACCCCTATCGCCCGGGCTCAGTCCTATTTCATGGCTGGGATGCTTGGTCTTCTCGCCCTTTCAATCCTGATAAGCAATGCACTGATAAAGACGCTGACCAAACCTTTGGAAAAAATTACCAGCCGAGCCCAGCAGATTTCCAAAGGAAGCACCGATCTTCCCCCGTTCCGCATCTCATCCCGGGACGAAATAGGCTCGCTGGCCAAAGCCTTTAATCGCATGCTGAGCAACCTGGAGCGCCAGAAAAACACCATAAAGGAACAGAAGGAATTGGCGGAAGCACTGCTGAAGAATTCCGCGTCAGCCATTTTCGTTATCGATGCGGCGCACAAGGTTATCGCCTGGAACAGAGCCTGCGAAGAACTCACCGGGATTCCATCAGCAGAGATGCTTGGGACCGATCGACACTGGCAGGCTTTTTATGAAGAGCAACGGCCCTGCCTTGCCGATAGTGTCGTTGATGAAGACTGGGAAAACATCTCGCTCCTTTATGGAAGTCATTCCCAAGCCCAGCTTGTTGAAAATGGTCTTCACGCCGAGGGCTGGCGAAGCACTCCCAAGAAAGGGCAGCGTTACCTCCTGTTCAGTGCGGTACCGATCTGCGACGACGAGGGGAGGATCATTGCTGCCATAGAAACTCTGGAGGATTATACCGACCGCAAGGAAGTGGAAAAGAAGATGAGCCATCTGGCCCACTTTGATCAACTGACCGGGCTGCCCAACCGGGTGTTGTTCTTTGACCGGCTGGAACAAACCCTCCGCGAGACCAGCCGATATGAGCAGGCTCTTGCTCTTTTGTTTCTTGATCTGAACGGATTTAAAGAAATCAATGACAACCTGGGCCATGATGTGGGGGACCAGGCGCTTGTCGAAGTGGCAAAGCGTTTGAAAAGCTGCGTTCGCGATTGTGACACCGTCGCCCGAATGGGCGGGGATGAATTTACCGTGATTCTGACCCGGATAAAGGGAGCAGACGATGCCGCGGACACTGCAAAGCGCATATTGGACGCCTTGTCCATGCCCGTTCTTCTGGAGAAACGGTCTTTCCTGGTCGGAGCGAGTATAGGAATCAGCATGTACCCGGAACATGGCGAGGATGCCGACAACCTGGTCAAGAACGCCGATACCGCAATGTACGCTGTCAAGCCGCAAGGGAAAAGCCAGTATTGCTTCTTCAGCAGCAACTAGTCACGACTTCGAGTCGTAGTCACTCAAGGGTAAGCGGGCAGCCGAAAGCCTGTCATCAGCCCTCGGCCTATTGTCGAGCCAGCCGCAGATTTTCAACATTCTCTTCAAAATTACTTCTGAACGGATTAATGTCCAGCCCCCCACGCCTGGTGTAACGTGCATAGACGCTCAGCTTTTCCGGGCGGCAATAGTGCATCAGATCGACGAAAATCCGCTCAACACATTGTTCGTGGAATTCGTTGTGCTGACGGAAGGAGATCAAGTAGCGCAGCAGTGCTTCGGGGTTGATCCTGGCTCCCTCATAGCGGATCAGGACACTTCCCCAGTCGGGCTGGTTAGTGACCAGGCAGTTGCTCTTGAGCAGATGACTGTGCAGGGATTCACTGGCCTGCTGCGTCCCATCAACGGCCCCCTGCAGAAGAAACGGATCAAGACCGTAGCTGTCAACCTCAATATCGAGATCGTCGATGCAGGTTCCCGGCAAAGGCCGGATCTGTTCGGTGGAAAAATCTTCGGCAGAAATCAAACGGACACTCACAGCAGCGCCGGCGGCCCGACCAAGATCCTTCTCCAGAGTCTGCCGAACCTCATCGAAATCGCTGAAATGGCTCTGATTGAATGAGTTCAGGTAGAGCTTGAACGACTTCGACTCGATCAGGTTCACTGACTGGCAGGGGATGCGAAATTCGGCCATGGCGACCAGCGGCTTCCCTTTTTCATTCAACCAGGAGAGTTCATAGGCGTTCCAGATATCGAACCCGCTGAATGGAAGCTCCGCGCCGACCCCGATCTCATCCCGCTTGACCTTACGGGGGAACGGGCAAAGCAGCTCAGGAGCATATTCCGACCGGTAGTCGGTCTGCTTGCCGAGTGGCAGCAAGGCATCAAAATGGTTACTCATCTATCTGTCCAATCACTCTTGATGCGGGAAAAGCCAGGGTGTCGCGTTCTGCGCCCGTTGCTCGTAGGCCTTGATCTGGTCAACCAGCTGCAGGGTCAGTCCGATATCATCCAGACCTTTCAGCAGGCAGTCCTTACGGAAGGAATCGACATTAAACTCAAGCACCATGCCCGAAGGGGTCGTCACCTGCTGGCTCGGCAGATCAATCTGCAGACGGTAGCCGGGGCTAGACTCAACCTCTGCAAACAGGCCCGACACCTGCTCTGCAGACAGAACGACCGGCAGGATACCGTTCTTGAAACAGTTGTTATAGAAGATATCGGCAAAACTGGGCGCGATCAGCGCCCGAAACCCGGCATCCAGCAAAGCCCAGGGAGCGTGTTCGCGGGACGAACCACAGCCAAAGTTTTCACGTGTCAGCAAAATTTCGCCCCCCTGGTAACGCTCCTGATTGAGAACGAACTCCTGATTCAGGGGTCGGCCACTGCAATCCTGACCCGGCTCGCCATGATCGAGATAACGCCACTCATCAAACAGATTCGGACCAAACCCGGTCCGCTTGATCGACTTGAGAAACTGCTTGGGGATAATCGCGTCAGTATCAACATTGGCCCGGTCCAGGGGAACCACCAGCCCGTCCAATTGGGTAAAAGACTTCACTGCTTCACCTCCAGGTCACGCACATCGACAAAGTGCCCCGCCACCGCAGCCGCAGCCGCCATCGCCGGACTGACCAGGTGGGTCCGACCACCCTGCCCTTGCCGGCCTTCAAAATTCCGGTTTGAGGTCGAAGCACAGCGCTCACCCGCCAGCAACTTGTCATTGTTCATCGCCAGACACATGGAGCACCCAGGCTCCCGCCATTCAAACCCGGCATCGATAAAGATTCGATCGAGCCCTTCCTGTTCGGCCTGTTGTTTAACCAGCCCGGAGCCGGGGACCACCATCGCCAGTTGGATAGTGTCCGCAATTTTATGGCCTTTGAGAACAGCAGCGGCCGCCCGCAGATCTTCAATGCGGCCGTTGGTGCAGGAGCCGATGAACACCTTGTCCGGCCTAATTTCGCGAATCGGCGTGTTGGCTTCCAGTCCCATATATTTCAGCGCAGCCAGCATCCCTTCTCTTTTGACGGCGTCCGGTTCTTTGGCGGGGTCGGGAACTGCACCATCGATATCGGTCATCATTTCGGGAGAGGTCCCCCAACTGACCTGCGGCTTCAGTTCGGCGACATCCAGTTCGACAATCCGGTCAAAAACCGCGTCATCGTCGGAGCGCAAGGTCCGCCAATCGGCCACAGCCAGCTCCCACATCTTCCCGGAGGGCGCAAAGGGCCGCCCTTTGACATAGTCGATGGTCTTCCCATCGACGGCGATCATCCCTGCCCGCGCACCGGCCTCGATGGTCATGTTGCAGACCGTCATCCGCCCTTCCATCGACAGGGCCGTTATCGCCTCACCGCCAAATTCGATGACATAACCTGTTCCGCCCGCAGTGCCGATCTTGCCGATAATCCCCAGCACAATGTCCTTGGCCGTGATGTTCGGTCCTGCTTGCCCGGTCACCCGGATCAGCATCGATTTTGATTTCTGCTGAATCAGGCACTGCGTGGCCAGCACATGTTCGACTTCAGACGTTCCGATGCCGAACGCCAGAGCACCGAATGCACCGTGGGTCGCCGTATGAGAATCACCGCAGACCACGGTCATTCCCGGCAGGGTCGCGCCCTGCTCCGGCCCGATGACATGAACGATACCCTGACGGACATCATCCATTCTGAATTCTGTGATACCGAATTCCTTACAGTTTTCGTCCAGCGTCTCTACCTGCAGACGCGACACAGGATCGGCGATCCCCTGACTGCGATCAGTGGTCGGCACGTTATGATCGGGAACCGCCAGGTTGGCGTCGATCCGCCATGGTTTCAAGCCCGCCAGTCTCAAGCCCTCAAAGGCCTGCGGCGAGGTGACTTCATGAACCAGCTGGCGGTCAACATAGAGCAGACAGGTACCGTCATCCCGGCAATGAACCAGATGCCGCTCCCAGAGTTTGTCATAGAGTGTTTTTCCTGCCATGAAAGCTCTCCTGAAATTTATGTTTATTGGTCCCTGAGTTATACTTTACCTCGCAAGTGTACCACGAAGGTTCCGCTGATTCTGTTCCGCAATGTTTACTCATGAATATAAAAAGCATATAAATGACCAGGGCACAATATCAGAGAAGAGGTTATCCATGGAAAAATACGATTACGATCTGCTGGTTATCGGCGGTGGATCAGGTGGTGTCCGTGCAGCGCGGATGGCAGCAGCACAGGGAGTCAGGGTGGCACTGGCTGAAGAAAAACAGTTGGGTGGAACCTGCGTCAACCTAGGCTGTGTGCCGAAAAAAATGTTTGTCTATGCTGCACACTATCATGAGGATTTTCAGCACGCGGCCGGCTACGGTTGGCAGCTTCCCGCCGCCCCGATTTTTGACTGGCCGACCCTGCGCGATCGAAAGACCGCCGATATTTCGCGAATTAACGGTGCTTTCGAAAAAATGATTGCGCAAGCCGGTGTTGAATTAATCCGTGGTCGTGCCTCACTGCTCAATGCTCACGATGTTGAGATCAACGGACAGGTTTACCATGCAGAAAGAATATTACTCGCGCCCGGCGGGCAGCCATATATTCCGCTCTTACCGGGGTCTGAACATGGTCTGGTATCAGATCAGGCGTTTTATCTCGATAAACTCCCGAAAAGCATTCTGGTCGTCGGCGGTGGCTATATCGCCGTCGAATTTGCCGGAATTTTCAATGGTCTTGGCATCAAGACTGACCTGCTCTACCGGCGTGATCTGTTCCTGCGCGGCTTTGATGCTGATGTGAGAACTTTTGTTCGTGACGAACTGAAAAAAAAAGGGATCGGGCTCCACTTCAACACAACCATTGAGAGGATCGACAAAAAGTCCGACGGTTGTCTGAAAGCCGTCCTGAACGACGGGCAACAGATGGAGGCAGAGCAGATTTTCTTTGCCACCGGCCGCACACCGAATATCGCCGGACTCGGACTGAAGAACGCAGGAGTCGAAACAGACGAAAACGGTGTCATCAAGGTGGACAAATATTTCCAGAGCAGCGTCCCGTCTATCTATGCGCTGGGAGATGCCATCGGTCGGGTTGCGTTGACCCCGGTTGCGCTGGCAGAAGCGATGAACCTGGTCGCGCATCTCTATCAGAACAGTTCTGCCGAGATGGATTACAGCAACATTCCAACTGCGGTATTCTGCCAGCCCGACATCGGCACCGTCGGTCTCAGCGAAGAAGACGCAAAAGAGCAAGGGTTCGACGTCACTATCTTCCGTTCGGAGTTTCGCGAGCTGAAACATTCCCTCAGCGGCAGCGACGAACGCTCACTGATGAAGCTGGTGGTCGATAAAAAGACCGATCGGGTCCTTGGCGTGCACATTGTCGGCGGTGGCGCGGCGGAGATTATCCAGGGATTCGCTGTCGCCCTCAAAGCTGGAGCGACCAAGGCCATCTTCGACAGCACCATCGGTGTTCATCCGACCTCAGCAGAAGAACTGGTCACAATGCGTGAACCGGTGTAAAGTCTCACTTCACCCTTTTCCCCTTAACGAAAATAAGAGGATGTTTCATGACTGACGAGAAATTTGACGACGAAGAACAGAACGGCGAAGAGAGTTTTGCCGAAATGCTGGAACAGAGCATGCTTGGCGCAGTTGAACTTGAACCGGGAAAGAAGATCGAAGCGACCGTGCTGCAGATCGGTGACGAATGGGTCTTCCTCGATGTTGGTCAAAAGGGCGAAGGGATTCTGGCGGGCAGCGAACTTCTCGACATTGAAGGAAACATGACTGTCGCTGTCGGGGATAAACTCAGTGCCTATTTCCTCTCTCGCTCGGGCGGTGAACTGCGCTTCACCACCAAACTCGGCGGCGGTTCGACTGGAACCGAACAGCTGGAAGATGCCTTTCACAGCGGAATTCCTGTCGATGGCCGGATCGAAAAAGAGATCAAGGGCGGCTATGAAGTTAAACTTGCCGGCTCGGTTCGCGCATTCTGTCCCTATTCTCAACTCGGTCTGCGCCGTCAAGTCAATCCGGAAGAGGAGATCGGCAAGAACTATTCATTCAAAATCAGTCAATTTGGCGAACGGGGCCGTAACATCGTTGTCTCTCATCGGGAGATATTGGAAGAGGAACGTCAGTTACAGCGCGAGACCCTGAAAGAGACCCTTCAGGAAGGGATGATCGTCAAGGGAACCGTGACCTCGGTCCGTGACTTCGGTGCTTTTCTCGATATCGGCGGCATTGAAGGTCTACTGCCAATCTCCGAGATTGGTTACGGCCGGGTTGAAAATATCAGTGACGTCATCTCGGTCGACCAGGAACTGGAAGTCGCCATCAAAAAAATCGACTGGGAGAACAACAAATTCTCCTTCAGCCTGCGCGACACCCTGGCTGATCCCTGGAAGAAGGTCGGCACCATCTACAAGGAAGGTGCACAGTTGACCGGAAAAGTCTCACGTCTGGCTCAGTTCGGCGCCTTCGTTACCCTGGAAGAAGGTGTCGACGGTCTGCTGCATATCTCCAAACTGGGCGACGGAAAACACCTCCGCCACGCCCAGGATGTCCTCAAGGTCGGACAGGAACTACCTGTCGTCATCGAAAAGATCGACCTGGAGCAAAGGCGGATCTCTCTGGCTCAGATCGGCACAGATATGGAGGCGGGAGAGACCAGTTACACGGAACAACCTTCTCCGTCCGGTTCAGGAATGGGGACAATGGCCGACCTGTTCAACAAGGCGAACCAGAAAAGAGAGCGCAAGAAAAAGTAAATAACACTGAGAAGAATGATGAGACCGGCACAGAGGGAAAAACTTTGAAAAAAGCGGCGTTGATTATACTGCTCCTGGTCATGGTCTTTCTTCCCCTGCCCGCTCGGGCCTCCGGACCACCTGCTGTCAAACTGAGCTACACTTCGGTCTATCAGTTTGAAACCGATATCGACCAGGGAGGCTCATTCGCCGTAGATCGTCACATGCTGCGTCTCGATTTCACCAGATTTATGACTCGTCAGACAGGGATCGGGCTCGGCCTTCACTACGATCTGGAAAACTGGGATTTCAATAACCTCGGATCGGTTGGCGGGGCTTCTCCCTGGAGGGAAATACACCGACCGACCCTGAACCTATCACTCTTTCATGCCCCGTCAAAAGACTGGAAGTTTTTTATTGCCTCATCAGTCGGACTGGCCCGAACTCCTGGGGCAAAGAGCAGTGACAGCCAGGTTTACGGCGCTGTTTTTTCAGCCATGAAGAGCATTAATCCCAACCTCGACCTTGGTCTGGGGCTGGGAGCCTTTAAAGGACTGGATGAGATCAGGGCGTTCCCGTTTGTTGCCATCAGCTGGAAAATCAATGAACAGTGGCAGCTGAAAAACCCGTTCTCCGCAGGACCAGCCGGCCCGGCGGGGTTGGAACTGGTCTGGAACCCGCGAAGTCCATGGGAAATGGGAGTCGGCGGTGCCTGGCGTTCCTACCGCTTTCGCCTTTCTGAAGAGGGCAGCGTTCCTGGCGGTATCGGCGAAACAGAGTTTATCGCTGCATACCTTCGTCTGGGTCGAACCATCTCCCAGAGGTTCTCCTTCGACATCAGTGGCGGAGGTCTCTTTTCCGGCCGCCTCAATATCGAAAATTCTGCCGGGACCGACCTCGGCAACTCCGACTTTGCAACCGCACCCTTTCTTGGTCTGACCTTCAAGGGGCAGTTTTAAGGTTTCACAGCAGCACTGGATCCGTCAGAGGTCGCGCCGAATGCTCATCGAAAAAATTGCCACTATCCGTCAGAGCCATCCCGACAATCTCATGGCAAAGTACTTTGATCCGTCCTATTTCAATTCTCTCAGCACAGAACTTCAGGCACGCTTGCGGGAAATCATCCGGACCGGAGTCGAAAACCCGGATAGCGTGATGGGTGCCTATGCCATGTCCCCCGATGACTACGAGCTGTTCCAGCCTTACCTGGATCGTATGATCCGGGACTATCACGGTATCCGGGGTGATTTACGTCAGGTCTCAAATTGGGACTGTGGCGAGTTGATGGATCTGAGCCGGATTGATGCGTCACTGTCCAACAGTTCCATGCGGGTCCGGGTGGGACGCAACCTTGAGGGTTTTCCTTTGAGCGGCGCTATGGATCGGGATGATCGAGTGGCGTTTGAGGAACGAATGGTGGAGGCCTTTTCCGCATTGATAGAAAACCCGGCCTTTGGTGGTCGCTACATCTCCCTGACTCCCGGCTCGCCTTATAAAATCTCTGATGAACAGTACCTGCAGTTGATTGCCGAACACAAGATGTTCAAGGATATGAGCGCTGATCCTTACCTGTCGGTTGCCGGAATCAGTTCGGACTGGCCGTACGGGCGTGGGATGTATGAATCGGCAGATGGGCAGCTTATCATTTGGGTTGGCGAGGAAGATCACCTGCGGATCATGGCGATGAAACGTGGGGCAGTGTTGAATGAAATCTTCGAGCGATTGCTTGAGGGCCTGGAGTTTCTTGAGCGGCAAGGGCTGATCTTTGCCCGTTCAGAGACCTATGGCTACATCACCAGCTGCCCGACCAATCTCGGCACCGGGATGCGTGCCAGCCTGCATCTGACTCTTCCGAAATTGACGCAGAACGGACAGAACCTTGATGCCTTGAAGCAGACTGCCAAAGAGCTGCATTTGTCGATTCGGGGCGCGGGGGGAGAACACACCGCCGCCGGAGCAGGCGGAGTCGTCGACATTTCACCGACGGCACGGCTACGGGTCACCGAGGGCGAAATCTGCAGGAAACTCTACATTGGTGTTGAAGCTTTGTGGCAGAAGGAGCAGGGCTGAGAATCTACAATTGACCCCTTCTCCCCTAAGAGAAGGGGTTTGAGTTACAAATGAATGCACTTGGACGTAAGTCCATTGTTTTACGGAACTATAACCCAAACGAAGGAAAATTTGACAGCCGCTATGAACGTCTCGAATCTCCCTAGAGAAATGAGACTGGGTTATGGCACAACTTTTGATGCGTGCTTACGCAGGTGCCAACCTCGTCTCACAGGTTCTAACATTTGATTCGGCTTTGGCATTCAAATAAATCAGAATCTATAGAGCATCAAAGCTCCTCAAGGTGCTATCCGAGCGGGGTTTCGGATTTGTCAATATAATCACCACCAAGTAGATGAATTGATATGTCTTCAGGCAACTTGCCGAGCAATCTCTTTAAGGTGTGCTTCCCACGTTCCACAGCATCCACCCCACATGTCGATATGTGGGAAGCGCTTTGCTAAAGCA
The DNA here is from genome assembly GCA_035267105.1 of Geopsychrobacteraceae bacterium. GTDB lineage: Bacteria > Desulfobacterota > Desulfuromonadia > Desulfuromonadales > Geopsychrobacteraceae > BM509. The sequence continues at coordinate 2,456 of DATFMC010000002.1, read as the reverse complement.
CCCATCTGTTCCCCTAGCTCTGATGGATTTCCTTCCTCTAGATGGCCCAGTTTGCAGAGTGATATCTTTTCCATCATTACTGCATTTGGCCGAATGTTTCGCACTCTCTCAATCCAGTTTCCAGGCTCAAGGGCTGGTTCAAGCTCTAGTGGGTGCGAGCAATTTATCCCAAAGCAAATCGGTTTGTTGTCACCAGCTTCAGCATCAACAGATAGAATCGCTTCTTTGAGTGTTGGCCCTGATTTGAGTTTGTGTGAGCTGTCGAGGGTAAAGGAAATGCAGAGGGGTAATCCTATCCGGGCTGCCGCACGGGACAAACCAACTGCTTCGGGAATATTGTTAAAGGTCGCTGCCCAGACAAAATCAACCTTTGCGTCCTTCAGTGTCTCTAATTGTATGCTGTGGTAGTCCTCAGATTCTTCCGCTGTAATAGTTCTGTTCAGCGAATAGGCATCACCTTTAGGACCTACGATACCAACAAAGAGTATGCTGGCAATCTGCTTATTGTATGGTTTTGCCACGTCTCTGAGAAACTCAATTGAGCGATGCTGCATTTCAGCCAAACCACCTGCCGAGTATCCTAGAAGTTTCCCCCAGTCAGGACTTGCTCGGTAATCCAACCCTCCCATGAGTGCTGAGAATCCACTTTGGGCTACTGTCTCAAGGTATCTCTGGAACATCCGTTCCAGGTCTCGAACGGCTTTAGGATTGTCAAGTAGCGGATACATCGCAAAATGCGGTAGTTCATGGCCAAACTTATACATGATCTCCGTCTCTGTCCCGCCTTCAGTTAGGTAGTGAACATCACTTTTCCTCGATGGAAATATCGCCTGCATCTTTTATTCTCCTAGTCTCCATGAATATGGAACTACGGAAAGAGCATGGTTACTACGAAAAATCATAACACGAATGTTGACTGTTTTGGTCGTAAATCGCGCAAAGGGTGCTAAACAAACCAATAGAACCTATAGAACCTTCTCCAAATCCCACCATTCGTAGCACACGAAAGCCCCCGCCTGTTTATCCGGGCAGGGGCTTTCCTATAAAGTTATTCTATATTGGGATCCTACTTTTACTAAAGATAAATCGGACTCTCTTAAAGGCGTCTCAAATCTCGTAAGTTTTTTGAATTTATATCCAACCTTCGTTTGGTTATAGTTCAATTTTTTCCGTGTAAAGGAACAATATCAGGACTTAAAACAGAAAGAGGGTGCCGTGCTGGCACCCTCTTTCCGCTACTGATTTGTGATAATCGACTTAAAGAATTTCCAGCAACTCAAAATCGTAGATCAGTTCTTCACCGGCGAGCGGATGGTTGGAATCGAGGCTGACGTTATCGCCGTCAATGTCAATAACCGTCACCAGCATCCCTTCATCGTCCTCGCCGACAATTTCAAACTGATGGCCGACTTCCGGGTTCACTTCATCCGGGAACATGCTTCGCTCAACGGAGAAAACTCTTTCCGTATCATACTCGCCGAAAGCATCCTCAGCAGGGATGACCACTGTCTTCTTCTCGCCCACCGACATGCCGATCAGTGCTTCTTCTATGGGCACGAAAAATTCATCATCACCGATTTTCAGAGTCATCGGACCTGAATCGGTGCAACCACAGCCATCCTCAGAACAACCGTCTTCATGATCATCTTTTTCGATCGGAAGAGTCGAATCGACCACCGTGCCGTCTTCGAGCTTTCCGGTAAAATCAATTTTTACCTCATCACCCATCTTTACCTGTGCCATATCCTTTTCCTTCCGTACGGTAGTTGAAGCTTACAGCGTCCAGTCACTCCACGCCAATCATAAGCTCTATCACTAACACAAACGGCTCCATAAAAAAAAGAGGGCTCGATCATTTCTATTCTTTTAACCCTTCGGCAATCGCCGACATCAACCGCTCGACAATCAGCAGGTGGGTTTCCTTGCAATCTTCCTTCTGATAGAGATCAGAAAAATCGACTGGAGGACCGAAAACCACCCGACCTGCTTGACCGAATCCAGGAAATTTCCAGTGATTAAGCCCAAGCAGGGATGTCGGAATCACCGTCGGACGATGATCGTAGATCAGCTTTCCGACGCCCCGATTTCCTTTGCCCAGGACCCCATCCTTGTTTCTGGTCCCTTCGGGGAATAACATCACCTTTTCACTCTGCAGCAACTCACCCAGGTGCTTCCCTGCTCGAAGATCACGTCCCCGTCGAACCGGAAACGCGCCCCAGGTACGGAACAACCAGCCAAGAAACCGGTTCTTAAACAGCTCTTCCTTGGCAGGAGCCCAAACCATCTGCAGAGGACGGGCGCTCAATACGGCCCATGGCAATAAAACTGTGTCGTAGCCGGAGATATGATTAGACGCGAGCAGGGTCCCTCCGCTCTGAGGAATGTTCTCTTTGCCTTGAATCTTCAATTGGTTCAGGACCGAGCCATAAAAACCGATAATAGAGGCTGAGAGCAGT
>DATFMC010000001.1:0-20751 GCA_035267105.1 Geopsychrobacteraceae bacterium | reverse complement strand
TCGCAAAGACACTGGTGAAAGCTGGATTGGCAGCTATAATTACGGTCCCTTTTTTGACCGGCAGGGAAACATCGCCGGCGCGGTCATGGTCGCCAGAGATATCACAGAGAAAAAGCTGGCTGAAGAATTGTTGTCCAAGCAAAAATACTATCTTGAAAAAGCGCAGGAACTTGGACATTTGGGGACCTGGGACCTCGATATTGTAAACAACACTCTGGTCTGGACGGACGAGAACTACCGTATTTTTGGCGTCCCACCGGGAAGCATCGTAAGCTATGAGATTTTCATCGACAAAGTTCATCCAGATGATCGTGAATATGTTGGTCGTGAATGGTCGGCCGCACTACAGGGTAAACCCTACGATATCGAGCACCGCATTATCATCGCAGGTGAAACAAGGTGGGTCAGAGAGAAAGCGGACATTACCTTCAATGCGAAGGGGACCGCAGTCAGTGCGGTTGGAGTTACCCAGGACATCACTGAGCGCAAGCAGGCAGAAGCAAATCTCATACAAAGCCGGAAACTCCTCACCGAAATGGGTAAGATTGGCAAGATCGGTGGCTGGGAGTTCAATTTTGGTACTGGAAATCATCATTGGACTGAAGAGATTTACCATATTCATGAAGTCCCCCTGGACTGTGACCCGACCTTGGAGGAAGGTATTAATTTCTATTCTGAAGCATCGCAGCCACTTATCGCCGCTGCGGTACAACGAGCCATTGAACATGGTGAACCGTATGATCTTGAGTTGGAGCTGATTACCGCCAAAGGGAACCTCCGGCAGGTTCATACCATCGGAATGGCCGATCGGGAAAACACCAGAATTTACGGCATTTTTCAGGACATCACCGAGAAAAGGCAACAAGAGGAATTAGTAAGGGTCAGCAATAAAGATTTGCGTCTTGCTCAACGCATTGCACATATCGGCAATTGGACTCTTGATCCTGAGGTTGGCGTGCCTGAGTGGTCTGATGAAATCTATCGTATCTATGAGCGAGACCCAGAACTTGGTCCGTACGCGATAGCCGATTTCAAAAATGTTTACAAAGGTAAATGGCTTGAAAAAATCACCTCTGCCATTCAACGGGCCGCGCAAGAAGGGCAACCGTATGATATAGAACTAAAACTTGAGCTCGCCCCGGATCATGTGAAATGGGTGCATTCCATATGCGAACCGGAAAGAAAGTCCGGGTCGAAAGGATATTTCTTAAGGGGAACAATTCAGGACATCACCGAGCGTAAGCAGCTTGAGAAAAAACTGGTTGCCATGGATGCTTTGAAGAATGAGTTTATCTCCACAGCTGCCCATGAGCTTCGAACCCCCTTGAGCGCTATTATGGGTTTCACGGATCTTCTACTCAACCCCGAAGTCTCTTCCTGTTTCAACGAAGAGCAAAAGAAAGAATACCTTGGTGACATTTACAGCAAGGGGGAGGCTCTTAACCGGCTCGTTGACGATCTGTTGGATATCAGCCGTATTGAGAGTGGTAAACCGATTCCATTGGATCGGCAGGAGAGCAATTTAGGAGAGCTATTAGCCAAGTCTTTAGACATCTTCAGACTTGCATACCGGGGGCGTGTCTTCAAACTAGAGCTGCCGAAAGAAGCCGAGCAAAGAAAATTAAAGATCGACTTTCACAGAATCAATCAGGTCATAGCAAACCTGGTAAGCAATGCGGTGAAGTATTCATCTGAGCAGACTGAAATCAGCGTTGCTGGGAAGTCGAATGCTGATGGATGGACTATTAGAATCAAGGATCAAGGGATTGGCATGACATCAGAACAGGTTGATCACATCTTTGACAAGTTTTACCGGGCTGATTCTTCCAATACGGCCGTAGGCGGTCTCGGCTTGGGAATGGGGATCGCCAAACAGATCGTCGAGGCCCACGGCGGGAGCCTACGGGTTGAGAGTATTGAGGGGAAGGGGACGACAGCGACGTTCAATCTTCCCTACATGGATTGAGAATCTCAGCCATAATAATCGGCTCAACTTTTTCGATAAGCTCGATTTGCGATCAGAAGTCTTCGATTCTGATTTTGCTAAACTGAAGTCCGGCGGGTGTCAAGTTTCAAAAGTAGATTATTTCAACAATTCCTCAACGGCAGGAATCCCGAGCTTTTCAATTCTGAACCGCCCTGATCCTGCCCCTGTCTACATTGACCAGCAGCAGAATTCCCCCACCAATAACAAAAAATATTGCCAGGGCAAGAATTGCTCCGCGTGATGAGCCGGTCAGGTCGGTGACCAGGGCAAAAGTCAGGGGGCCGAAGATTGAGGCGAAGCGGGCGCTGATCGAATAAAATCCAAAAAATTCTGCGCTCCGTTTTATCGGCACCATGCTGGCAAAGAGTGAGCGACTGATTGCCTGGCTGCCGCCTAAAATCAGGGCGATGACTGCTCCAAGAACCCAGAACTCCAGGCTGCTCCGCATGGTGTAGGCGTAGCCACAGACCAGCGTGAACAGAAACAGGCTGAGCAGGATCGCCTGTTTGGCCCCGAATCGGTCTGCGATGCGGCCGAAGAGCAGGGCGCCGGGCATGGCAGCGAACTGGATCATCAGGAAACAGCCGAGGATGGTTCCCTGGCTGAGTGCAAGTTCTTCCCTGGCAAAAATGGCTGATACGGCGATGACGGTCTGGATGCCATCATTATAAAAGAGAAAGGCGAGCAGAAAGAGTGACAGATCACGATAACGGATCATGTCCTTGAAAGAGTTCAGGTAAGTTCTGAATGGGTTGGCTTTGGTTCGAGAGGATGGATCAGTTTTTGGAAGCAGAAAGAAGGCTGGCAGGGCAAAGAGAGCCCACCAGAGGCCGGTAAACAGAAATCCGAGACGGGTTGCAGCCCCCTTGTCGGCAAAACCGAGTTGGTCGGAAAACTGGATCAGCAGAAAGACTGCCAGCAGGACGATGCCGCCACCGATGTAACCGGTGGCGAACCCCTGGGCTGACAGTCGATCTGTTCCGCCGGGCTTGACCAGAATGGCGAGGTAAGCGTTATAGAAAATATTGCCGGCGCTGAAACCGATATTGCCGATGATAAAAAGTGCTGCTGCAGTCAGGTATTGACCGTGCGATGTCAGGTAGAGCAGGGAGGTCGCGAATGAACCGACGAGGCAGAAGGCGACCAAGAACTGTTTGCGCAGCCCTCGGTGGTCGGCAAGGGCGCCAAGCCAGGGACCAATAACCGCGACAATCAACATCGACCCTGAGACAGCGTAGCCCCATAGGGCACTAGCGGGGAGAGTGTGTTGCCAGCTTCCCACACCGATGATTGCCCCATCTTCGGGGACTAACGCGACAAAATAGACCGGCAGGACCGCAGCAAGGATAACTGTCGCAAAGGCAGAATTGGCCCAATCGTAAAGGCACCAGCCGATTCTCGCCTGTCTCTGTTTCTCTGGCAAGGTCATTTCTCCATATAGCAAATCAGGAAACACGATTAAGCTTACTGATTATCTAACAGAGAGCGACAGAGTGCACGGAGAAATTCAGGAAAGTTGTAATTCGTTCAGGAGTCCGCCATGGAATTGATAAAAAAAGACCCCGGGCCGGAGGGGATGATGGCACCGGGGTCAAATGTTTTGCACGACCATCTACCTAGCAGGGGGCGTGCCAAGCAAGTGAGGATTTATTCAAATCTCTTAATGGCCTGAAAATATATAGAAAAACCGTGATTGTATACAACAATACAAGAACTGTTACATGTGGAAAATTGGCATTTGGCTGGATGTTCAGTTGTTTGACCTGTTCTGTCGTCTTTTGCTCAACAACTCAACGTAAGCACAGTCAGTTGGCAACCAGTTTAACGTGGGAATTATCTCAGGCGTCAACCGAAGGCAGTCGAACTCCACTTCAGTTCGCTCATCATAGATGCGGCAGAGCCGGGTGTGGATGTCAAGAAAACGACAGGGTGTCCGCGTTGTGAGTACCCTGCCATTTCCGTCAACTTTCTTCTCGAAACAGCACTGCCCGCATTGCCGGCAGTGCGCTTCCCATTCTCTTCTTTCGTTATCGGTCAAGCACACTCCGAAAAGCCACAGGAGTGGCAGACGCAGCAACCGCCTTCATGTTCCACCGGGCCGCCACACTCCGGGCAGGCGCCGCCGCCGTTGCCCGTAAATGTAATCGGAGTGCCTTCATCATCAACCATGTGCATTTCAATCGCCTTGGCGACCGCATCAGCGCAGGATGTGACCCGGTTTTCACCGAATCCGGCAGGTTTGTGACAGGTGATACCGATCATCTGTTTGACTGCCTGGCGGGCCTGTACTCCACTGCGCCAGGCCAGTGAGACCAGTCGGCCGATCGCTTCACATTGTGAGGCAGCGCAACCTCCCGCCTTGCCCATGGTGGTGAAGAGCTCGAACAGACCTCTTTCATCCTGATTTATGGTGACATAGAGCGGACCGCAACCGGTCTCCATCTGGTAGGTCGATCCTGTCAGCGCGCGAGGACGCTCCCGCTTGCGACCCGCTTTTTTACTTTCCATCGGAACATGGTCTTCCGGGTGTTCTTCCTCTTTTTTGCCGACCGAAAGGACCTGCATGTCGCGCGACCCATCACGGTAGATGGTGACGCCTTTGCACCCTTCCTTATAAGCGAGTCGATAGACTGTTGATACGTCTTCGCGGGTTGCATCGTTGCAGAAGTTGACCGTCTTTGAGACGGCATTATCGGTATGTCGCTGGAAGGCGGCTTGCATCAACACATGATCTTTCGGGGTGATATCGTGTGAGGTGACGAAAATTCGACGGATATCCTCGGGGACCGCATCGATGCCGTGGACAGTCCCTTTTTCGGCAATGTCCTTCATCAGTTCTTCGCTGTAAAAACCGCGCTCCTTGGCAATCTTTTCGAAGAGCGGATGAACCTCAATCAGTTTGTTGTTATCGAGTACCTGACGGATGTAAGAGACGGCAAAGAGCGGTTCAACACCGCTGGAGCAGTTGGCGATTATTGAAATTGTTCCTGTTGGTGCAATCGTGGTGCAGGTGGCATTGCGGATCGGCTCAAGGCCGGGTTTGTCATAGGTGCTCCCTTTAAAGTTGGGGAACGCACCACGTTCACTCGCCAGAAGGATTGATTCTTCGTGCGACTTGTTGTTGATGAACTCCATCACCTGTTCACCCAGCGCGATGGCTTCTTTACTGTTGTAGGGGAGACCAAGCAGGATCAGCATGTCGGCCCACCCCATGACCCCGAGGCCGATCTTGCGGTTGGCACGGGTCATGTCGTCGATTTCCGGCAGCGGATATTTGTTGGCTTCGATGACGTTGTCGAGGAAGCGGGTTGAGAGTTTGACTGTCTCTTCCAGTTTGGCCCAGTTGACCTGATTATCCTTAACCATGTTGGCCAGGTTCAGGGAGCCCAGGTTACACGATTCGTAAGGGAGCAGGGGCTGCTCGCCACAAGGGTTGGTGCTTTCGAATTCACCGATGTGGGGGGTCGGATTGTCACGATTCAGACGGTCGAGGAAGATAATCCCCGGCTCACCATTACTCCAGGCCATATCGACGATCTGATTGAAAACCTTGCTTGCGTTAAGTTGTTTGACGACCTGACCGGTTCGCGGGCTGATAACATCGTAATCGTCACCCTTTTCAACCGCTTCCATGAACGCCTCGGTCATACCAACCGAGATGTTGAAGTTGGTCAGCACGGTCTGATCGCGCTTGGCCATGATGAAATCCATGATATCGGGATGATCTACCCGCAGGATTCCCATATTTGCCCCGCGCCGGGTGCCGCCCTGTTTGATTGTCTCCGTGGCCGCATCGAAAACCTGCATGAACGAAAGAGGGCCGGAAGAGACACCGCTGGTGGAACGAACTTCGTCGTTGGCCGGACGAATTTTTGAGAATGAAAAGCCGGTTCCACCGCCGCTTTTGTGGATCAGGGCCGTGTTTTTTATCGCTTCAAAAATACTTTCCATTGAGTCGCCAACCGGCAGTACAAAGCAGGCCGACAGCTGTCCCAGTTCTCGTCCCGCATTCATCAGGGTCGGCGAGTTGGGCAGAAAATCAAGCTCTGTCATCATCCTGTAGTACTTGTCTTCGTATTTTTGCTTTTTTACGCCTTTTGATTCAGGTTCGACGCTGTCGATTGTTTTCGCAACCCGGCGGAACATATCGACGGGTGTTTCGGTTGTTTCTCCGGAACTGTTTCGCTTCAGGTAGCGTTTATTCAAAACGGTGATGGCGTTTTTTGACAGGGGGAGAATTTTGTTCTTCAGGTCTTTGGACATCGTCTTCTTTCCTCCGGATTACAACGGTTCATTTGTTTAATATAACTATATGGGTCCTGATTGATACTATACTTTGTTGTCTCGGAAATATAGACCACTATATATGGTAGCTGTCAAGGTCTTGATGATGAAATATCTTTTATTAATTAAATCCTTGATTTGAGCCGTTTCGAACTATATTCTTAACACCTTAAAATTGATGTGAAATACGCTCTGATCTTGTTTAGGTCACGGCGTATCAGGAGGGACGGGGGAGATGAACGATTTTCAGCGCTTGCGCGAAATTGTCGATGTGGCTCAGGTTGTGGTGTCGTCACTCGACCTGGACGAGGTCCTGCAACGAATTCTGCAGATCACCAGAGAGATGGTCGATGTTCCGGCCGGGAGCATTGCTCTTTACAACAAAAAACAACACTCCATGGAACTCCACGCAATCGAAGGGTTGAGTGAGGATCTTTCCGCAAACAAATCCTGGCAGATTGAAACAGACAGTTTGACTCAGGTTGCCCTGAATCAGAACAGCCTTTATGTCGTTGAGGATACGGGACAGGTCACTTTCAAGCTGAGCTCTCTGGCCAGAGCGGCAGGGATTCGCTCTCTCATCGCTGTTCCGTTAACGATGCATGGTCAGACCGTTGGAATTCTCTTTCTGAATGATTTTGTTCCACGTACCTTTGCTGCGGATGATCTGGAACGGTTGACTATTATCTCTTCCTTCGCTGCCTTAAGCATCGTCAATGCGCGGTTGCATCAGAAGACCAGTCAGCTTGCAGTAACAGACGGTTTGACCGGTTTATACAATTATCGTCAGTTTAAATCACTGCTGGCGCAGGAATTACAACGTGCCCAGCGATATAGGCATCCGCTTTCCCTGATCATGTTCGATATCGACAATTTCAAGACTTTTAATGATTCCTACGGACATCCATGCGGAGATCAGATCCTGGTCCAGATCGCCTCCACTCTGCGGGATATCTTTCGTGGTGCCGACCTGGTCTTCCGTTACGGTGGAGAGGAATTTACTATTATTTTGCCGGAAGCCAATCTTGATCAGGCGGTCATAGCCGCAGAGCGAACCCGGATGCAGATTGGCGAGATGGGAATCGAGTGGCCGGGTGTGCAGCAGCAGTTGAGAGTCACGGCAAGCGCTGGAGTTGCGACTTTCCCGGATGACGGTATCGCGGCGGAATGCCTTTTGAATTCGGTTGATGAACTCCTCTACCGTGCCAAACGCGAGGGGAAGAACTGTGTCTATTTTAATGAACTTTTGCGAAAACGAGCGTACAGCTGAACCTTCCTTACCAAATTCATTATCTGACAAGTAATGCTCGGTCTGTCTCTGTGGGACAGGCCGTTTTTACTGGTTCTGGACCTCCTGATACCCTCTTTTTGAAGCACTGATTGGCGCCGGATGTTTTGAGTTGCAATAGCGGTCATTTCAGTGTTAAGTCTGGCAGCGTTTTCTCTGATGAAGTGCAAAGCTGACAGGGAACTGCATTTCTCTGTATACTTAAAAACATATGACTCCATCACGACCTGAATCGACCATTTTTGAGACCATGAACGACTTAATCTATCTGGATAACGCGTCAACCAGTCATCCCAAACCCGAAGTTGTCTATCGGAGTATAGAGAAATTCGTCAGGATGAGCGCAAATCCCGGCCGTGGCGGCCATCGGATGGCCTTGACCACTGATCGTCTGGTTTTTGAAACACGTGAATCGGTCGCAGAACTGTTCGGGGTCTGCGATTCGAGTCAGATCGTCTTTACTGCGAACGCCACCATGGCGATAAATATGGCCCTGTTCGGTCTGCTGAAAGCCGGCGATCGTGTGGTCACCAGCAGTATGGAGCATAACGCCGTGACCCGCCCGTTGAGAGCATTGCAGGCTCGAGGGGTTGAGGTTTACAAAGTTCAGGCTGACCGGCAGGGGAGTCTTGATCCTGAAGCGGTGCAACGTGCCTGTCTGGAACAACCGACGCGGTTGCTGTTGATCAATCACTGTTCAAACGTCACAGGAACCTTGCAGCCGATTGAAGCGCTGGGCCCCTGGTGCCGCCAGCATGATATCCTGTTTATGGTCGATGGCTCGCAGAGCGCGGGCAGCTTTCCGATTAATCTGGAAGAGCTGTCTATTGACCTGTTTGCCGCCCCGGGACACAAGGGGTTACTTGGTCCGCAAGGAACCGGGTTTCTTTATCTGCGACCAAGGTTGCCGTTGACCCCGCTGCTTTATGGCGGCACGGGCGGCAGCTCCCATTCAGAACTGTATCCAGAGCAACTCCCTGAGCGTCTGGAATGTGGCACCATGAATACTCCCGGTCTGGCGGGATTGAAAGCCGCAGTGGAATATATCCAGTCTGTGGGATTGGAACAGATCTGCTTGCGCGAGCAACAGTTGTTGAGATGTCTGATTGACGGTTTGCTCTCCTTGCCCGGTGTAGAGGTCTATGGCCCGACAGGTGCTGTTCAGCACGGCGCTGCTGTCTCCTTTAACCTGGTGGGTCGCGATCCGGCTGAGGTCGGATTTCAACTTGACCAGGATTTTGGCATCAGCACCAGGGTCGGTTTACACTGCGCCCCTGATGCACACAAGACGATCGGCACCTTTCCTCGTGGAACGGTCCGAGTCAGCCCAACCTATCTGACCAGCGATAAGGATATCGATTATCTGCTGAGTGCTCTGAGAGAGATGATTTCGACTTCTGCAGTTTAAACAGCCTACGGATGATATCGATGAAATATTATGTGCTTGATACAAATGTCCTGCTTCACGATCCCCAGGCCATTTACAAATTCGAAGAGAACGCAGTGATCGTTCCTTTGACCGTGATTGAAGAGATTGATCGTTTTAAAAAAGAACAGAGTGAGACCGGGCGTAACGCACGGCAGATTTCCCGTTTAATCGACGGGTTCCGCAAGGGTGCTGATCTGGTCGAAGGGGTTCCACTGGAAACGGGCGGTACCTTCCGGGTCGCAATCTATCGTGAAGAGGCGATGGCGCTGCTACCTCCAGAGCTGCAGGGAGACAAGGCGGACAACAGGATTATTGCTGTAGCCAAAGAGCTGGAAAAAGAGACTGACCAGCCAGTTATCTTTGTCACCAAAGATATTAATCTTCGGATCAAGGCCGACACCATCGGCCTGAAAGCTGAAGATTATGAATCTGACAAGGTCTCGATCGATGAGCTCTATACCGGTACTGTCGAGTGTTTCGTATCGCGCGAACAGGTCGATCTGTTTTATGAACAGGGTTGCCTGGAACTGGAAGGGGAGTTCAACGCCAACCAGGGTGTGACTCTGGTTGATCAAGGGAACCCTTCTCATTCGGCGATCGGTCGTTTTAGCAGTGTCAAGCAGCAGATCATTCCCCTGTTGCGCTCGCCCAAAGAAGGTATCTGGGGGATTCATCCCCGCAACCGTGAGCAGCAGTTTGCTTTGGATCTGCTGCTGAACGACGATATTCAGCTGGTGTCACTGGTTGGCAAGGCCGGAACCGGGAAGACCCTGTTGGCAATTGCCGCCGGTCTGCTAAAGACCGCCGACGAAGGTGTTTACAGTCGTCTGCTGGTGTCGCGCCCGGTCTTTCCCATGGGGCGTGATCTCGGTTTTCTGCCGGGTGATATCGAAGAGAAGTTGGCCCCCTGGATGCAGCCGATCTTCGATAATGTTGAACTGCTGCTAACCAGCGTCGAAGAGGGTGGCAAACGGAAACGCGGCTACCGTGAACTGATCGATCTGGGTCTGATGGAGATTGAGCCGCTCACCTATATCCGTGGACGTTCCATCCCTCGTCAGTATCTGATTGTGGATGAGGCGCAGAACCTGACTCCTCACGAAATCAAAACTATTATCACCAGGGCCGGAGAGGGGACCAAGATCGTTTTGACCGGTGACCCCTACCAGATCGATAATCCCTACATCGATTCATCGAGTAACGGCCTGACCTATTCTGTTGAGCGGCTCAAGGGGCAGGGCATCGCTGGACATATGACTCTCAGCAAGGGGGAACGTTCGCCCCTCGCCGAACTGGCCGCCAACCTTCTGTAGACGAATGAAGTATTCATGTTACTGCTGACCCTTGAAACCTCCTGTGATGAAACGGCAGCTGCCATTGTACGAGATGGTCGTCAGGTGCTGTCAAATGTGATCGCCTCACAGGTCGATCTGCATGCGAAGTATGGTGGCGTCGTGCCGGAACTGGCGTCGAGGAGGCACCTGGAAACAATAAATCCGCTGCTCAATGAAGCACTGGAGAGCGCTCATATAACTCTTGACGATCTGGATGGCATCGCTGTGACGCGCGGTCCCGGGCTGGTTGGGGCTCTGCTGGTCGGTGTCTCCTTTGCCAAGGCGCTAGCCTTCGCGCGGCGCTTGCCGCTGGTCGGTGTTCACCATATTGAGGGACACATCCTGGCTATTCAGCTGGAACAGCCGGTCGCCTATCCGTACCTGGCCCTGGCTGTTTCGGGTGGGCATACGCACCTGTTCCGGGTTGATGGCATCGGTCAATATCGACTGCTTGGGAGGACGGTTGATGATGCCGCCGGGGAAGCGTTCGACAAGGTTGGAAAGATGCTCGGACTCGGTTATCCGGGCGGGCCGATTATCGACCGTCTGGCGGCGGAAGGGGATGCTGGTGAAATCCGCTTTCCGCGACCGATGCTGAAAAAAGATACCCTCAATTTCAGTTTCAGCGGTGTTAAAACTTCGGTCTTGAATTTCCTGCAGAAGGAATCTGAGTTACCGCAAGGCGAGAGGTTGAGTGCTGTTGCGGCGGCGTTCCAGGATGCCGTTGTCGATGTCCTGACTCAAAAAGCGTTCCGGGCGGCTCGTGAAGAGGGGTTGACACGGATTGTCGTCGCTGGTGGCGTCGCCTGCAACAAAGGGTTGCGCAACCGGTTCAGTGAAATGTCCGGCCGGGAAGGGGTCGAAGTCTTTTTCCCCTCCCCGATACTCTGTAGTGACAACGCCGCGATGCTGGGTGTGGCAGCCGAGTATTATCTGTCTCACGGCGTTCGTGCTCGTCTCGATATGAATGCTGTCTCAAGCTGGCCTCTCGAAGAGGTCGGCCGCGAAATCTGATCAGATTTAAGGGTTGCTTTCCATGTGGCGTCGCTGGGCTTTTTTTCGACAATTTAAACTGAATCTGATCCGCCTGGTCCGGTTGCGTGCGACTCCAAACGACATCGCCAAGGGGATGGCCCTGGGCCTCTTCATTGGTATGACGCCGACTTTCGGTTTTCAGATGCTGCTGGTTCTGGCGTTGGCTGTTCTACTGCGTGAAAACAAGATTTCCGCGCTGCTCGGGGTCTGGGTGACCAATCCGGTGACGGCCCCGCTGATATATGGGCTGGAATACGAGATCGGGCGGGTGCTGCTGCATTTACCGCGACCGGACAGGCTTGTTCATTTTAATCATGAATCGCTTGTTCACCTGGGTTGGCAGGTTGTTGTCCCACTCTGTTTAGGGAGTCTGATTTTCGGTCTGGTGGTGGCGACCATAGGCTATGCTGTGACCCTGAGAATGATCCCGGTAGTTAAGCAATGGCGTATTCCTCGTTGGCCCCGGCGTCGTCGCTGAGCTTTTACTTTTATGGTCGTCTGTGAATTATCGAACTAAAAAACGTTTCGGACAGCATTTTCTTTGTGATCAGGCGGTTATCGCGAAGATTATTGATGCTGCGCGAATTGAAGCCAATCAGAAGGTGGTCGAGATCGGACCGGGTCTCGGGGTGCTGACGGATCGCTTGTTACCGCTTGCAGACCAGGTTCATGTGATGGAGATCGACCGGGATCTGATAACACGCCTGGAGCAGCGATCTGAATCGAATCTGCATGTCCACGCCGGGGATGTTCTCAAAATCGATTGGGCTGAAACTCTTACTGCGCCTCCCTACACGCTGGTGGCGAACCTTCCTTATAATATTTCCAGCCAGATTGTGTTTCGTTTGCTCGATCATCGTCTCCTGTTCAACCGGATGGTGCTGATGTTTCAACGCGAGGTGGGTGAAAGGTTATGTGCGCAGCCAGGAACCAGGGACTACGGAATCCTCTCGGTTCTGTGTCAACTCTGGTATGATATCCGCCCGGTGACACATGTTCCACCCGAGTCCTTCAATCCTCCGCCTAAAGTCGATTCTATCGTCCTCTCATTCGCACCCCTGGCGACCCCAAGAGTTGATCCCGGCAATGAACTCTTTTTCCGCAGAGTGGTAAAGGCGGCATTTACCCAGCGCCGTAAAACCTTGCGCAACAGTCTGCAGGCTGGCGGATTTCAGGTCGAGATGATCGACCCGGCTCTCGAAACTGTCGGCATCGATCCGACCCGGCGCGGTGAAACCCTCACCCTGAATGATTTTTCCAGGCTCAGCCAGTCGCTCGATAATTCATAACCCGTTGATATTTTTATGTCTCCAGCCTTGTCAATATCATCTCCAGCTATTATGCTTCATAAGATGCAGACAGGTTCTGTCTGTTTTTTTTGTGCCGGACATGCCGTTCGTCACTGAATTCCTCAGCCTGTAAGTTCAATGGAGAGCTTCCCATGAAAGTGATTCTGACTGATCGAGGACGAGATATTGAACTGCTTGAACCGTCATTGCTGGCACAATTTGCTCAAAAGGTGTCCGGAGGGGTAGCCGAGCAGAAGCTGGTATCGCTCGCCAGGATTCTGCAGGGGCAAATTTCGATCAGCACCCTCGCGGGATTGGATATTGAGCAGGTGTACCAGTGGTTAGGGATGGCAATCGACTTTCTCGACTGTCGCACTGAAGATGTCAAGGTTGAACTACGTCCACTTGATGCAGATGATCGTTATTTTCTGTTCAGCAATGCCCCCGATGCCAACCATATCTTTTCTTCCCTGCAGGAGTACCTGCATCGTCAGTCTCTGCAGTTCACTGCGGTCTGTCACCCGATTCTATCCATAGAAAGACAGGCTGGCAAACTGACAGGATTTCCGACAGGGAATGAGAGTGGTGTTCGCGAATCTTTTGTCTGGATTCTGCTGGAGCGTTTGCCGGAAACGCTGCTAGCAACCATAAAATCTGATCTGGAGTCTATTCTGAGATCTGCACTGCAGGTCAATCATGATCGGCATGCCACCCTTGAACAGATCGGTCGCCTCCGTGAAATCACTGAATTGGCTCAGTATGGGGATCTGTTCAACTGGTTGCTTGAAGATAATTATATTCCGGTCGCTTACCGCTCTTATCTGTTCGATACCCAGAAGAATGAAGCAGAGGATAATGGTCGCCCGGAACGGTCCCTGGGGGTGACCTCACTTTATAAACAGGTTCTCAGTCCTGACCAGGATCCTGTTGATCTGCTTGATGTAGTTCTTGCTTCCCGGCTTATGCACGGGGGGAATGTTGCAATGGAAAAAACGGAACTGCGTAGTCCGATTCATCGTTTCGAGCGGTTGACCTATCTCGGTTTTCGTGAACCACTGTCCGACGGACGGGTGCGTGAGCATGCGTTCTGGGGTTTCTACACTCAGAAGAGCATCGATGAAAATACCTTTTCGATTCCGTCATTGCGTCAGCGGATTGAGAAAGCGCAGCAGGCCCTGGGGATTCTGAAGGAAAGTCACAACTATCGTAAAACGGTCCAGATATTTAACACCTTTCCCAAAGTGGAACTTTTCCTGATGGGCGAGGCTGAGCTACGCAGAATGCTCCGTTCTTTCATTCAGCTGCATCGACAGGCCGGGGTCAAGGTGGTGGTGGCGCCCAGCATGTCGGAACTTGGGCTGACCTTGCTGTTGATCATGCCGAAGGAGTATTACACCCCGGATCACTTGAGGCGGATCGATGCTTATCTGGAGCGTCACTTCAAGGCAAGCTCCGTTGAATCGCGGATCATCCATCTATCAGTCGATTATATAAGCCTGCACGTTAATCTGTATTTATCTTCTTCCGAGGTCCAGGTCGACCTGTTGCGGCTGGAGCAGGGCTTGACGCGCCTGGCCCAGCCCTGGAAGCTGAAGTTCAGGCACCTGCTGGAAAAAACGTTTGAGGATAATTCGGGCAAGACCTGGCAACGTTACAGCAAAGTCTTTCACTCCAATTACCGTTCACGAACTCACCCCCGCTTCGCTGTACGCGATGTCAGCAATATCGAAGAACTGTTGAAGCAGAAGCAGGATGTTTTCGATATCTGGGGGCCATTCACTGAGCAAGGCGGGCACTATCGACTGCAGTTCTACAGTCAGAGCGAAAGTTACCTCAATGACCTGATGCCGTTTCTGGAAAACCTTAATCTCTGCGTCATCGAAGAGGTTGATTTTACGCTACAGGTCGATCAGCTGCCTATCTACATCAAGAGTTTTGCCATCCGTCAGGATTGCTCGGAATCGTTTTCGATGGATGAGCTGAAGCCTTTGTTGATCGAGGTTCTCTGTGCGCTGCGTCAGGGGCTGGTCGAAAATGACTATCTGCAACGTCTGCTGCCACTCACCGGACTCAACTGGCAGGAAATTGCCGTGTTCAGGGCCTATCGCAACTATTACTTTCAGCTGGGTAGCCCTTTCACCAAGCGTCGGGCCGCCTTTGCCCTGATTAACAATCATCAGGTTACGCTGCTCCTCTATCGTTACTTTGAAGGGCGCTTTCTCGACAAACCGGAGTGGTCAGATCCACTGCAACGGGAGACGCAGGTCCTGTCACCGATCCGTCAGCAACTGTTGAGTGCTCTGGAAAAGGTTGAGGACAGCAATGAAGATCAGATTTTACGCACCTTGTTTAACCTGATTGATTCGACGGTTCGCTGTAACTTCTTCATCCGTCGTGGGCAGCCCGACTTCTTCTTCTCTTTCAAAGTCAGCTCTCTCGGGGTGATCGATATGCCTTCTCCCCGTCCGCTTTATGAAGTCTATGTCCATTCTGTCGCGATGGAGGGCGTGCATCTTCGTGGCGGAAAGGTTGCCCGTGGCGGCATCCGCTGGTCTGATCGGCCGGATGATTTCCGCACCGAAGTGCTCGGTCTGGTCAAGGCCCAGATGACCAAAAACGCGGTGATCGTGCCGGTTGGTTCCAAGGGTGGATTTATCGTCAAAACCCCGTTCACCGATCGTGAGGAGGGCGCGCAGCTGGTCAAGGAAGCCTATCAGACCCTGATGCGTGGCCTCCTCGATCTGACCGATAACCGGACCCGGGATGGCATTCAGCGTGCGCCCGGAATCATTGCCTATGACGACGAAGACCCCTATCTGGTGGTCGCCGCCGACAAAGGGACGGCTCATCTTCCTGATACCGCAAACGGTATCAGTAACGATTACGACTTCTGGCTCGGTGACGCATTTGCCAGCGGTGGATCGCATGGCTACGATCACAAAAAACTGGGGATTACCGCCCGGGGTGCCTGGGTGAGCGTCATGAGACACTTTCGTGAGTTGGGGCACAACACTCAGACTCAGCCCTTTACTGTTATCGGTGTCGGTGATATGAGCGGAGATGTCTTTGGCAACGGGATGCTTCTCTCCCGCCAGATTAAGCTGCTGGCTGCTTTCGACCACCGGCACATCTTCCTCGACCCGAACCCCGATCCAGAGCTCAGTTTTGTTGAACGGGAGCGGCTGTTTAACCTGCCCCGTTCCTCCTGGGAAGACTACAACCCGGAACTGATTTCGGAAGGGGGCGGGGTGTTCTCCCGTCATTCCAAGGAGATTCCGCTCTCACCACAGGTGCGCGAGTGGCTGGGTGTTCGTCAGTCTTCAATGGATGTTGCAGGCCTGATTCGTCTGATCCTGTCTGCCAAGGCTGATCTGTTCTGGAATGGTGGGATCGGAACCTACGTCAGGGCGAGCTTTGAAACAGACGAGGACGCAGGGGATCGTGCCAACGATGCGGTACGAATCGACGCAACCCAGTTGCAGGTGCGGGTGGTCGGAGAAGGAGGGAACCTCGGTTTGACCCAGCAGGGACGCATTGAATTCGCTCAGCTCGGTGGTTGCATCAACACTGATGCGGTTGATAACTCTGCAGGCGTCGACAGCTCAGATCATGAGGTCAATCTCAAGATCATGCTCCAGTTACTGCGGCAGGAAGGGCAGGTCGCTGATTTGCAGGCAGGCTATGAGTTGCTCGATGAGATGGAAGAGACCGTCTGCGCCGATGTGCTGCGCAATAACTATGGACAGACCCTCTCCCTGTCACTCGACGAGATGCGCTGCGCCGAGGATGTGGAACCCTATCTCGATCTGATGGATCGCCTCGGCCGTGCCGGGATTCTTGATCGACGGGATGAGTTTCTTCCTTCACGCAAAGTTGTCGCCGCGCGACAGCCGAGCCGTCTGTTGCGCCCTGAACTCTCGGTCCTGCTCGCGTACAGTAAAATGTTCCTCTATCGAGCGCTGCTCGAAAGCAATCTTCCCGATTCTCCGTTGGCGACAGACCTGCTGCACGATTATTTCCCTGAGCAGATGAGTGATCGATACGGTGAATATCTCAAGCGACATCCATTGGCAAAAGAGATCGCGGCGACGATGATCACCAATCGAATCGTCGATCTTGCCGGGAGCGCCTTCTGGTTGACGGTCTCCCGTGGAAATGGCGTCGGGTTGGATGAAATCTCCAGAGTCTATTTGACCTTTGACAAGCTGCTTGATGGTCCTGCGCTGCGCAGTGCGATCTATGACCTCGATGACCGGATGAACAGCAAATGCCAGTACCAACTTCTGGAAAAACTGGAGAGTCTTCTCGCAGAGTTCTGTCGCTTCGCTCTCGATGAACAGATTGCTCTGCCGGCCGATGACGTCGCCTTTAACCAATATGCCGAGCAGCTTGACCACTATGCCGCGTCGATCCCCGGTCTGTTGCCGGAAAAACAGAGTCAGGACTGTATTGAACAGGCAGCGCAACTCCAGGCTGAAGGCCTTGAAGAGGGTCTGGCAAGTCGCTTTGCGGTGCTCGGTTACCTGAACGGCTTCCTGCCGCTGATCGGTCTGGCCCGAGAAACAGGTTATGATCTGGAAAAATTAATGCGACTCAACAGCTTTATCAATGAAAAGCTAAAGACGACAGAGCTGTTGAGCGGTCTTGACGCGGTGCCGATTCGTGACAGCTGGGATCGCCGTGCCCTGGAGTCTGTGATTGGCAGTTCACGAAAAATTATTCTGCAACTGGTTCAGGCCGCTGCTGATGAAAATCAGGATGAACCGGAACAGTATTTCCGTAACCGGCGTCAGCAGTATCGGATATTTGTCGATCTGCGAGAGAAGTTACTGAGTGAACCACCGAGTAACTTTCATCCCTACACTGTATTGCTGTCATCTTTAGAAGGGTTGCTCTAAGCATCGAGAGGGAAAAGAACTTGATTGTCATGGAGAGATGAATGGAAAAACGTCAGTTAGGCCCTTGTGTCACTTTCTTCCCCCAACCGACGACCCTGGTCAGCTCGTTGGGCGCAGACCAGAGCGTAAATGTGATGACCGCCTCCTGGGCCGGAATCGTCAGCAAGACACCGCCAACAATGGCGATCTCGCTCAACAAGGGTCGTAAAACTTACCAGAATATCATCACGCAAGGTGAATTCGTGATCAATATGGTGCCGGCGAACCTTGCTGTTGAAGTTGACTACTGTGGGATTCGTTCCGGTTACAATGAAGATAAACTGAATAGCTGCGGGTTTCATCTTCAGTCGGCTGAGCTGGTGGCCGTCCCCTTGCTGGGCGAGTCTCCTTTGAATCTTGAGTGCCGCCTGGTGAATCAGGTCGAGCTCGGCGATTATGTCCTGCTGATGGGAGAAATCTTACAGGTTCATGCGCTTGACGCTGCCTTTGCTGCTGATGGAACTATCGACGCGCGCAGTTTCGATCCGCTGGTTTACCTCGGTGGCATCCGTGAGTACTGGGATCTGGGTGAAAAGAAAGCTGACGCATATAAGGATGGTAAGCGCCTGGTTGCCCGGAGTTAGGTCTTTTTTCTGTCGCCGTGTTATATTGGGCATGGACAGTTTTAATCCCTTGTGGTATAGGGTAGAACGCTTTTTCAGGATATGATACTCCTTTTAAAAGCTCAGTCAGATTAACTGTTTAAGTCGTTGGCCCGGGACCCGTACCGGAGCTGTGAGACGATGAGCAGCGAACACATACGAACCGCCTGGATCTGCGGACCGGGACGGAGGGTTGTTTCAGGACAGGGAGTGTTCAGTGCTCTCCGTTTGGCCATGCCTTCCGCTTGATGCGGTGGGCATTTTTAATTTCAGTGACAGGATAGAACGTTGAATATTCAAAGAACCATTCGTGATCTGAGACAGATGAAACAGGACGGCGAAAAAATCAGCGTCCTGACCGCCTACGATTATCCCTTTGCCCGACTGATCTGCGATGCAGGAATCGATGTGCTTCTGGTCGGGGATTCAGTCGGCTCGGTCTTCTCCGGGCATGACAATACTCTGCCGGTCACTATGGATGAGATGATTTACCACACCCGCGCGGTGGTGCGTGGCGCAGGGAAGACTCTGGTGGTCGCCGATATGCCGTTCATGTCATATCAGGCCGACCTGCGCGATGCGCGCCATAACGCCGGACGACTGATCAAGGAAGCCGGAGCCCAGGCCGTCAAGCTCGAAGGTGGGGTGGCGATGGCGGAAACGATTCGGGCGATCGTCGCTATCGATATCCCGGTATTCGGTCATGTCGGTCTGACCCCGCAGTCGATCCACCGGATGGGTGGTTTCAGGGTGCAGGGGCGCGATAGTGAGCAGGCACAGCAGATTATCGCCGACGCCAAAGCGGTGGAAGAAGCGGGTGCCTTCGCCATTGTTCTGGAAGCAATCCCGAGTGATCTGGCGAAACAGATTACCGAAACAGTTTCGATCCCGACCATCGGAATCGGGGCCGGTGCCGATTGCGACGGACAGGTGCTGGTGATCCACGATATCCTCGGCCTCTGTGACAAGTACTCGCCAAAATTTGTCAAACGTTATGCCGATGTCTCCGAGACCATCAGCGCCGGCATCGGTGACTATATCCGTGAAGTCAAGGCCGGAGAATTTCCGACCAAAGCCCACTCCTTCAAGTAAAGATCATGGACCTCATTACATCAGTCAGCGAGATGCGCCACCGTTGCTTGACAGAACGGCAGGCTGGGAAAACCATCTCTTTCGTTCCGACCATGGGTTATCTGCATCAGGGCCATGTCTCTTTGCTGGAAGCAGGGCGCAAAAGAGGTGATCTCCTCGTCCTCTCGATTTTTGTCAATCCGACCCAGTTCGGTCAGGGAGAGGACTTCGAGGTCTATCCCCGTGATCTGGCGCAGGACAGCGTGCTGGCTGAACAGGCCGGGGTTGATATTATTTTTGCCCCGGATGCCAGGCAGATGTACCCGTCAGGGTACGCCACCTATGTCGATGTCGAACGTCTCACCGAGACGCTCTGCGGTGCCAGCAGGGCCGGTCATTTTCGCGGTGTCTGCACTGTGGTCAACAAGCTGTTCAATATCGTTCAACCTCAAGTTTCGCTGTTCGGCTGCAAAGATTTCCAGCAGTTGGCTGTAATCCGGCAGATGGTTGCTGATCTCAATATGCCGGTAGAGATTATCGGTCTGCCGATCGTTCGTGAAAAGGACGGGCTGGCGATGAGCTCCCGTAATGTCAACCTCAACCCAAAACAGCGCCAACAGGCGCTGATCCTTTCTTCGGTGCTAAGGCAATGTGCCGAACAGGCGCGGGCCGGAGAGCGTGATGCCCTGGCGTTGATCGATTTCGCCCGACAGCAGATCGAATTCCGGTCGGAAGCGCGCATCGATTACCTGCAGATCTGCAATCAGACAACCCTGCAGGACGTTACCCTGATTGATGAGCAGGCCGTGATGTTGCTGGCGGTCTTTTTTGGTCAGACCCGCCTGATCGATAACGGTTACCTGCTGCAGTGAGTTGACGATGCATAGACGCGGAGAAATTGCCCAGGCCAATCTGGAGAATCTGTACCGGATTTTCACCATCCCGGAAGCGCCGGACTCCACCCTTGGACGGATCGATCAGGCGATAGCGGAGAACGTCGCTGGCTTTCTGCAGGATCATATCGTCGCTCTCGAACATGAACTGGAAGATATTGAGCGTGATTTTACTGAGTCGTTGATTCCAGAAGAACCGACCTTCGTTTCCGATTACACCGAGTTTCTCAAAGAGAAACTGGTCGCCCAATCGGTCCACACTGC
The DNA here is from genome assembly GCA_035267105.1 of Geopsychrobacteraceae bacterium. Lineage (GTDB taxonomy): Bacteria > Desulfobacterota > Desulfuromonadia > Desulfuromonadales > Geopsychrobacteraceae > BM509. The sequence goes on along the minus strand of DATFMC010000001.1, from coordinate 338 downwards.
GTCGCCTGGCTTCGTTGGTCACATGACGTCGGCGATTCCCTATTTTATGTTGCCCCTTTCCAGGATCATGATTGCCCTCAACCAGAATCTGGTCAAGGTCGAGACGTCGAAGGCGTTTACTCCTCTTGAACGACAGGTTCTGGCGATGCTCCACCGGCTGGTCTATGCTGAAAATGAAGGGTTTTATCAGCGCTGGATTCATGACAGCCAGTATGCGTTGGGGGCGTTCTGTTCAGGCGGAACAGTGGCCAACGTGACTGCACTTTGGGCGGCCAGAAATAGGCTCTGTGGTCCGACGGAGACCTTCAACGGGATTGCCCGGGAGGGTCTTGCCAAGG